>JAPLUR010000125.1 GCA_026397505.1 Candidatus Zixiibacteriota bacterium | reverse complement strand
AGTTCTCGCTGTTATCCGTGATCGTTACATAGGGATCGGTCGACGATAACGTCGTTACCACTTCCAGGGCATCGTCCGGACCAACATTAATCAGACCAACCCCAAGCTTGACCGCCTCGCCGTTATTCAACAGCCCGTCACTATTCCCCAACTCATCATTTACCGCACTGCTCTGATACAGCAAATAGGCACCGGCCGGAGAAATGACCTGTACCGAGGCGGTATACGGAATCTTATTCTGCGCAGTTACGACTATTTCGGCCGTACAGGGAGCGGCAAAGGGCATCAGTCTAACCTGCACCGAACCTGTTTGATCCACGTAACCGGCGCCGTGCAGGACGCCGTTGTAGGTAATCCCGACATAAGAACCGGCCTCCGCCTGAACGGTAAAGCTGGTATCGGGAAGAAGAATAGTGCTGCTATGTGCAATGGCGTTACTGGTCGGTACGTGTAGATAAGTAGCCACCGACGGGTCACCCATAAGATGATATATCTGCCAGTAATAGGCTATCCGGGAACTGCCTGATTGGGTTACAGCCAGGTTCCCGCAGAAGTTGATAGCATCATTGACCACATAATGTGAAGTTACGGGTTCACCATGGTCATGGAAGAGCCCATCATAAGCCCCCAGACCGGTCTGCGCATAGGTTGGTCCCGCGCCAACCACCGGACCATACCCCACACCCCACCAGTAATCCTCATCCCAATACGAGTTATCGGAAGCGCCGATGTATCCAATGGCGCCTTTGTTAGCGCCTCTGAGCAGCGCTTCACCGAAACAGGGAGTGGAATAATCGGTGCCGAAAGTATTAGTCACACAGCAATTACCGATCATCAGGGGATATTTATGAGCGTTGGTCAAGCTCCCGGCATTAGCGGAAGTAAATGATGGGTCAGACCAGCCGTCATGACTTCCGTGCGCCGTGTAATTGGCAATCCCAATGCCGTTGTTGACCGTAGCAATCACTTGAGCGGCGACACCGGAGGCATCCGATGCCGGATAGAGCCAAGTATGTGTGGTAATTCCGTGGGCAGGGTTGAAGTAATAATTGGTGCCGTAATTGATCTGGCCATTGCCATAGGTAGCCGCATAGTTCGGATCGACACCCGAAACAAGAGTCACTTCACCAAGAAAACTTGGGTCGGGCATCAAATATTTCTCGTATTCCAGTGTCTTATCAATCTGCGGTTGCAGGTTACCGGTGTTTTCGGCCGAAAAACGGCCATAGTATATCTCCGGAATATTGTCTCCCGTGAACTCGCAGAAGCTGAGGTCGGAGACATGGCCGGAAAACTGGAATGGAGGAATCTGCTGCGCATCGCCGACTAACAACACAAATGTAGGCGCCGGATTCTGCGGCGTTCCGCTCTGATATTGATTCTGAATGTAGCTCTTGATTGCCGTATTGGTTGTCCCGATTACATCGGTATAAGCTGTCACAACGTTAAAACCCTTCTTTATCTTCCATGCGATAAAGGGCTGCAATTGAGCCTCGAACATCCGGTGGGAAATTATCAGATACTTGACCGGATATTTGGTCAAGTCGTTATTTGCCAGGAGCGGTGATTCGTAATTTATTATTGTCTCATAGACCGGTTCAAAGAATGGCGAATAGTAATTCTTCCAAAGCTGTCGGGTCAGGACCCAATCGGGATTGCGGTAGCTGACTCGAACCGTGAGGTTTTTATATACCCGCATCGTATTCTGGGTGGGATTATATTCTATTGGGGCTATCAAAACCATCCCCAATCTCAATCCCCGCATAATTCCTTCAATGGTCGATTGGGTCGGGGGAAGAGCATAAAAGCCGCTCGTTTGATAGACGGCACGGTTGAACTCAAACGGCAGGGTGGCCGGATCCTGCGATTTGGATACCGAGGGCTGCAGAGGAATCAATCGGTCGGTTATTCCATAATCAGCCAGGTTAATTACTTCCACATCAGAGGCTATAACTTCGGCCTCAAGCTCGCATCCGTATGGTATCGAAAGCAGTCGGTTAACCATCGGCAGGCGCGGTTCCCCGATCCTCTGGGAATTGGAGAATCCGTCAACTTTCGCCAGAACAAAGGGGCCTTCCGGCGTTGACACCGAAATAAAGTCAATCTTGCCGATATTTATCGAAAGAGTCAGCCCTGCCTCATTCTGCTCAAGGAGAGTCACCCCCGAAAGAGAATCGTTGAATTTGATTGATTGTTCAGCCGATGCCAGGCTGAATGATCCGAGACATACCAAAAAAACAAGGTACATCGTTAGCGACAGCCTTTTCAAGGTTTCCTCCAGTATTTTATTGCAAGAAATTCTGATTTTACGCGGAATGGAAAGACACGAACGTGAGGCATTTGAACTCTTTCCTCTGTCAACTCGCGGTAACCAAGCGGTGGGACATCAGTGATAAAGAAAAGCGGGCAGCCTTACCACAGTAGTACCCAATTTACACATTAAATATAGAAATCTTTCATATAATGTCAAGGAAATAAACGGTGTAAGATGTTGATTTTGCGAGAATTCGAACTAAAACCTTGGAATAGTGATTGGGATGGTCGTGAAAATAGGTAGTCACCGGGTGACCAAATCTGAAACGTCTTCTCTGCGGTCAATTTGATGTTTGAACGTTCACAAATAGAAGGCTGCAGGATATCCACGAAAATAAGAATCCAGATGAATTTATTCCTACCTATTGTGTCCGCTTTCAAGCGTTCCGCGTAAAAATGTCTCAGTGGGCATTTCCGCGCATTTGTAAGGCAAGATGCCACTGGTATTCTTTTCTCTGGCAGCCATTCCTGCTTCCGCCCAACCACTAAAGATCTGTATAGGAGATGATGGTCTTACATTCTCTTATCTTGCGGATATTTTGGCCACCCGCATTATGCAAATGGTTATATCGCAATAAGATCGAATCGTCACTTGACGTCCCACAGATGGCAAATGGAGAAATGCCCTTCCGATTATGCCCTTCGAACGCCATATGATTTGTATATCCCGGACGCCTTGTTCGCAACGGATCATTCAAAATAGGTCGAAAGCCGCCGGCGGCGGGCGGTCTCGACACTCTTTTTCCAGAATAGAGGAGTTCCGGGTATTGACAAGTTAATCCCGCCAGATTCGCCAACCACCAGTAATTATCAATCGAACGTTTCTTCCGATCCTTCCACAGAATTAAAGCGGGTTTTGCCATCGGCATCGCTTCCCGAAACCTTGATAAAAGGCCATATTATTCAGAATTATAAGAAATTGACAAAAAGCCTTTTTGTGCTATACTATTCTTGATTAATAAAAATCCTCATGAAAGGCGATGGATTATGAATCATATCTATCATGTCTTTTCAGCAGGTCCGAATCAACGCATCTCAATCTATTCAGCAATTAGCCTGCTTGCGGTTCTTTTTCTCGCATTAGCGAGTCCTCACGTTCTGGCTCAGGGCGTGGTCGATTTGGGCACTCTTCCGGCAAACTGGTACAGTCACAGTCAAGCCTGGGGCATAAACAACGATGGCGTTATTGCCGGGAATGCTCTAACCGTGGATATTATTGGAGAGGATACTGTTTATACGGATCACGCCGTCAAATGGGTGAATGGACAAATCAGCATTATACACGACACCGCACATGCCCGAGATATCAATTCTTTTGGCGTTGTCGTCGGTACAGCCGAGGATCGCGCCAACATCCGGGCGGCTGCCAAGTGGTTCGGAGGCGGGGTTGAGATAATCCCGTACCTTCCGGACGCCAAATGGACGTATGGTGCGTACGGAATCAACGACAGCGGCTGGGTGGTCGGCGACTATGACGATACCACCACTGGTCCTGCGTACATAGTGCCCTTTTTGTGGAAAGAAAATACCGTCACCAATCTTCCGCTTCTCAATTCCCAAGGAATGGGTTCCGCCCGGAAAATCAACAATAACGGCATCGCAGTCGGTTTTGCGAGCCCCTCTTGGGATGGCTATCATTTTTATGGATGTGCCTGGTTCAACGGCAAGGTATACACTCTTTTCCCGGCCAGCGGTTATTATCTGAGTTACGCCTTCGATATCAATGACAGCAACGTGATCGTCGGCATCTCTGTTCCCGCGGAAGGGTCCCCGGGTGTTCTTACCACTTGGAAGGCCACGATTGTCAACGGAACCGACCTTCAAATTGCGGCGCCGATAGCGGCGCCCCTGGATTATGAATTTGTTGCTTGGTACGACCACCCCGGCACGCCGGTAGCGATAAACAATATGAATACCGTAGTCGGTGTCGGGGTGGATACACTGGACAATACCCGTGATCTATTTATTTATCAAGATGGGGCATTCGGGGATCTGAGCAGTCTGGTTAATGTTGCGTATAGCCTTTTTAACAGCAATACCTATGGCATTGATATTAATGATTCCGGGCAGATCGTGGGGACGGGTGTATTCGGTTCCCAGCGTCACGGTTTTCTTCTTACGGCCAAGTACCTCAGCGTCAATACGCCATCAGAGAACGGACTAATGGTCGCCGGTGAGACTAATCTTATTTCTTGGATGCACCTGGGGGTTCACACAATCAACATTTACTATCAAATTGGCGAATCTCCGGACCTTCATTTGATCGTGGACAATTACCCCGCAGAGAATCACTATTTTGTCTGGGATGTGCCGGACACCCTGCTTTCGGCCAAGGTGAAGATACGGATAGAAGATGTGAGTTCTTCGACCTATGCCGAAAGCAAGACGTTTCGGATAAAGGGATATGTTCTGACCCGCCTGAACGCTGCCGGCGACTATGAGCGTTTTCGCCCTGATATCCATGGGTGGCAAATGCTCAATGACGACACACCCATGTGGCCTTTCGCCTGGTACAATCAATTTGATTATGCCCATGGGAAGGATCCCAATACAAAACAGCCATATCCCCAGAGTCATGACTACGATTTCTATCATTCGCATAGCAGAGATTTCATCGATTGGCCGCTTTTCACAGAGACCTTTGGCGTAAATCAGTGCTATATCCGGGACATTGGTGGGATCTTGCATACCCGGGGATCAGCGTCAGATTTCTGGTGGAGGCGTACTGATACGGCCTTTGCTGGAACCTGCTTCGGCTTCTCGCAGTCTGCGCTCCTCGCCTTTGACAGAAAAGAAGCCTTTCGCGCTGCCTTTGGATTGCCGGATTTCGGTAATCTCTTCGCTGTCCCCGTTTCTGATTCCAATCGGAAGGTCATAAATAGACTTTTTGAATCCCAGGACGGGAAAGCTTGCCTCGAACATAAAAAGGCCTACGCCTCAAAATCCCCCAACGACATCCTTGCAGAATTGAAGGCCGCGCTAATAAGCGAAACGAATGATCACTTTGCCATGGGGTTCTACAGTATCGGTCCGGATCCGGGAGGGCATTCAGTTGTTCCCTATAGAGTCATAAAAGACCCGGGGAACCCAGCGATCTATCGCGTCTATACATACGATAGCAACAACCCCGGCGACACTGGCGTGTTTATGGAGGTTGATACGACGTTTCACAGATGGACTTACCCTAACCTGGGTTGGTCGGAAGATGCCCCCGGGACATGGATACTGAGACAACCGGCGAGCCACTTTCTGGAGCAACCGCAGCTGTTTTCGACCGCGAAGGCAGGACCTCCATTGGCCGCAAAAGCCAACGGCAATACAGGTTACATGGAGGTCCTTTACTCTGACGCTCGGAATGTCTGGGCCTTTGGGAATGGAACCTTCAGTTATGATACTGCTAACGGGATTACTATCAGTGGTAATTCATCCATCTGCCCCATAATTCCGGAGACGGGAAGAACTCATCGGCCTATTGGTGTCTATATGCCGGACGACGGCTGCAACGTTCATTTGACGCAATTAGTGGACACTAATGTATATGTGTCTTTCAGAACAGATTCTATCATCTGGAATTGCTCCCAGCATGGTGCCGATTCGACTCAGTACGCCGTGGAATACGGCACGAACTATGAAGGTCAGCTTTTCCTAAAGTCATGGTGTAATGACCAGACAAAACCTATGGTTTTTGGCGTCGTTATTCCCCGAGACACCGTAGAGAAGACGCTGGATGCTGAACTACTTGCCGTGGAACCCGGGGCCAGCCCCGAATTGCGTCTTTTCCCCGATAACGATTTTGTTCTTTCGAGTTACTATTTCTCAACATACTTCAATTTGAAACTGACACAATTATCCACGAAGGGACTCACCACCTTTCAGCATGACAGCCTTTATCTCGATACGGCGACTCTATATATCATCCACCAACCGAATTGGGACAGTCTTGAAACAGCTCCTCTGACAATACTGCTCGACCGTCTGTACAACGGCAATGGTATTGATGACTCCGTAATTCTGAATAGTCAGCCGACTGATGTCGATGAAACCGGTAACCTTGGATTGCCGAAGACATTCCAGCTGGCTCAAAACTACCCGAACCCATTCAACCCGGCAACGACAATTGAGTACAGCCTGCCGCAACGATCGGATGTCGTGATTGAGATATTTGATATCCTTGGTCGGAAGGTCCGGCAGCTTGTCAACGAGACCAAAGCCGCCGGTGTATACCAGGTCACTTGGAATGGAACCGATCAGAGCGGCGTCCCAGTTTCGACCGGAATTTACCTGTATCGAATTCAAGCCGGCGAATTTGTTGAATCAAGAAAGATGCTTCTGATCAAATAAAGTTCTCGATGTAATGCATTTTCAGGGGCAGGTTAGCTTGACCTGCCCCTCTGATTTGCCTGAAAAGCTATCAATCTGCCGTGTGTGCTTAATCATAAAAAGGACAGACTGGTTGTCTGTCCCTTAATCATTTGAATCCAATTCAATCGATCAAATGCCCGGCAAATTGAAGCAGATTACCTTAGGCTCGGTCATCTCCTGCAAAGAAAACTTGAGTCCTTCACGTCCGAGGCCGGAGTTTTTGACCCCCCCGAACGGCATGGAATCAAGTCTGTAATCGGTTGAATCATTAATCATGACCCCACCGCAATCAAGCTCATATGCTGCCTTGAAAGCCACTTCGATATCGCGCGTGAAAATCGCCGTCAAGAGCCCGTAGGGAAGCGAATTGGCTTCTTTGATGGCTTTGTCGAGATCATCCTCAATCGGATAAAGATTCACCGTCGGGCCGAAAACTTCCTCGCAATGCACCTTGACATCCCTGGGAACATTTTCCAGCACCGTTGGCTCATAGAGCGCACCCGTGCGACCGCCGCCGGTTAAAACGGAGGCACCCTTTTTCACCGCTTCCTTCACCCAGTCCTCCACGCGCCGGGCCTCGGATTCGGTGATCATCGGCCCCATATTGGTCTCTTCTTTCATCTTATCGCCGATTTTGTATTTCTTGGTCAGCTCGACAAAGCGCGTCTTGAACTCATCATAGATTTTTTTATGTACCAATAATCGCTGCACTCCAATGCAATTTTGCCCGGCCGCCCAGAATGCACCCGAGACGCACGATTCCACCGCCATTTGCAGGTCGGCATCTTTCCAGACTATGACGGGCGAATCGGAACCGAGTTCCATGCCGATCTTCTTGATTCCGGCTTTGGTGGTAATATGCTTGCCGGCCTCAACGCCCCCCGTGAATGAAATCATACGCACGCGGTCATCGCTGACCAGGGGATCGCCGATTCTCGAACCCTGCCCCGTGATCAGTTGAATTGCCATCGGAGGCAAACCTGCCTCGAGCATCGCCTCAACCAGCATTATGGCTGAAAGCGGTGTCACCGTAGCAGGTTTCAGGATGACCGAATTCCCGGCCGCTATCGCCGGTCCAAGTTTATGGGCAACCAGATTGAGCGGATCGTTAAACGGCGTAATAGCCAGGATTACACCAATCGGAAAACGATAGTAGTACCCTTTGCGCTTTTCGCCGCCCGGAAAAGAATCCCATGGAATTGTTTCACCCATAATCCGCTTGGCTTCTTCGGCCGAACAGGTCATGGTATTGACACATCGCGAGGCTTCCTTGCGCGCTTCGGTTATGGTCTTTGATCCTTCGCGGGCTATAATTGTCGCAAATTCGCTCAGCCGATCTTTGATTATCTGAGCGGTCTTATAAAGAATCTGCGCCCGTTCATAAACGGTCATCCGTTTGGTGATCTCGAATCCGCGCACCGCCGCCGCGAGAGCCAGTTCCACATCCTTTTCATCGCCCGATGGTACGGTATCAATTGTTGAATTGTCATAAGGATCGGTAACTTCAATCTTTTGATTGCGATCCACCCATTCGCCGTTGAGCAGCATCTTCATCGGACACCTCCCGCAGCGATGATATCAATCAGAACCGAGTAACCTGTTTCGATTCTTCCCGCACCGGGGCCGACAATCGTGATATCACCCAGAGTGTCGGTGGTAATCGTCACGGCATTCGTCGCCCCCATGACTCCGGCAAGTGGATGCGAAAGGTCCACCTGCTCCGGACCGACACTCCCCTTGACCCGGTCGCCGTCCCGCCAGACACGGCCGATCAATTTAAATCGCTTGCCATGAGCCTTGGCGTCTTTAATGGCATCAGCCGTGATATCTGTGATTCCCTTACAGGTAAAATCTGACGGCTTGCTGTTGGATCCAAAGACCGCATTGGCCAGAATCGTTACTTTCGCCAGCGCGTCCCAGCCCAAAACATCGGCATCAGGGACCGCCTCGGCATAACCTAGATCCTGTGCTTTCTTGAGAGCCTCCGCGTACGCCATCCCCTCTTCCATCCGCGTCAGAATATAATTGGTCGTCCCATTAAGGATCCCTTTCATCTCCGAGATCTGGGAGCCGGCCAATGTTTCCCGCACCAGGTTCAGAACCGGCGTGCCGCTCATCACCGAACCCTCATAGAAAAACCTGACCCCATTTTCTTTGGCCAGTTTGGCTAATTCATTGTAATAAAGAGCCACCGGCCCTTTATTGCTGGTTGTAACATGCATGCCTTTTTTGAGAGCCGCCCGTATATGTGATGTCGCCGGTTCGCCGGTCTTTATATCGGTATATGTCATCTCCACCAGCATGTCGGCATCCGCCGCCTTTACCATGGCTAGAGCATCACCCTTAAAAGCATCTCTATGATCGGTCAGCTTTCCTCCCGATTTCACTTTCTCCAGCGCCGCCTTGAGATTGATACCATTTGGGTTGTAAATTGACCCCTTGATCATATCGGCGATCCCGACCACCCGGCATTCCAGATTATAACTGTCCTTCAGCACGGTTTCTTTTTTAATCAGGAGTTCGGCCAGCCCCTGTCCGACCGTGCCGAATCCCAGCAGTAATAACTTCATATTAATCGTCCTTCATTTAACAGTTTCAATAATTTACTGCGGCGTTTTCCCGCTATTTATGACTTATCCGGGCAAACCTGGCTTTATGCCCGCGTCTCATAATCTCCCTGGCATCCAGGTCGCACCGGATGCATTTGTGATAAATCACATCGCCGATCAATGCTGCCTTGGCATCCCGCTCCGCATCCGAGAGAAAATAAGCCTCCATCGTGTCGTACGGCCGCGAGGTTCCATCAGACTCGTACTTGATCGTCAAATCGCAACCGGCATCGAGCACCTTGAATGCGTTCTCGGTCCAGTTAAAATCGGCCATGCCGAGATCCGGGTTTATCCGGAGATGAGCGGTCAACTGAATATTGGGCAGGCCCGATGCCTTGAGGTCTTGGGCACACTGCAGCAGCGTCTCGGGGCTGGCTCCATTTCCGATGTTTATTTCGTAAATCGGTGTCGTACCGTCATCCCGAAGATACGCCTTCACGATGTTCATCAACATGCGAAATTGTACCGCATTCTGCGTCGATAAAAGCATCGATATCTTAAAACTGATCTCCGGTATCTTCCGGGCAAAGTAACAGGCCGCCGTTATCGTTGACCAGCTGGGATTGAGGAAAAAATTGGCGCCGGTCTCCAGGGCGGCTCTGATTGCCGTGTCGACATATATCAGGTGGTTATTATCCGCCACCTCGACCCCGCCGAGGTTGCCGAAAGGTGTTCCCATATTCTTGAGGATAATTTGGCTGATGCCGTTACCCAGGTCACGGCGATCGAACTTTTCACCGGTGAGTTTTTCGGCCCGTTTGAAACGATGTTCGGGCCAGGGCGTCCCCAGCAGGTTGGTGGAACAGAACTTGCTTGCGCCCATAATGTTTTCGCTCATGGCCAGAGTGGCCATCAGATCACCACTGTAAACATAGTGATCGGTCAGGGCCACCACCGATATCATCTCCGCCGGCAATAGAACATCCCCCTTTTCCGCTATGCGGCGCATGCAGTCCAGCGTGACATGCGAGCCCTGAAATCCGGATACCTGAGTGGTACAGACACCTCCCCTGGTCGTCTTGATGCTCTCCTTTTTGATAAAATCATCGACTTTCGGGAATCTTCCGGCATACGCTTCCGCCTGTTCCAGCATCTTCCCGTATCCTTTATCACCAAGCGCCTTTTTGCGCGCTGGATACTCGCGTGCCCGGGTGATCTGTTCCGAAATAGCCCCGTGACCGCCATAATCGGCAATCAGAGCGTCAATCGCCTTCATGTCCCGATCCGAAAGCAAATTAAAGTACATAACGTTTCTCCTGGATTTCTCCCCGTGGAGCCTTTTCTTTACCTGCAATCAAAGCAATTAATAATAAGACAGTTAATTTCTCTAAATATCGCCCTAATTAACACTTCCGGGTGCCAATTGTCAATGACATGATTGGCGATGAAGCTATCCAATGGCAATATTGAATCTGTTGCTCGGCACATCAGAAATGATGCCGGTGAACCCGCATTTTCAGCGCCGACGCGAGATGGCAACTCTTGTTTCTGCTTCCTTCTCCTTGTGCCATCGCTCAAAACTCCGGACCACCCGCAAGGATCAACCCCCCACATGGAAAAGCTGAAGAAAGATTCTCCTGGCGATTTGCATTTGAAAGGACAGACAAAAACTCCCACACCGTCACTCCCCGCCGCTATCGGTAAGCTGGCATCTGAGTTGAACTCAAGTATCCATCTTCTCAATCCAGAATCATGTTCAGGATGACAATTTTCATCTTGTCTGGCCTGCCTGCGCCCTTCTTTCCTTTTCCATGGCTTTCTCAACATTCCCTCAAATTGGGGGCTGTTAATTATTGATAATTACGACCTATTATGTTATATATCATCTTTGTCAATTGTCCGTATAAAGATTAAGATATGGATGGAAATGAATCTGTAATCCTGATGAGATATTTTTTAGACATAAACGGGCCGTCGGCGGCGAATCGGCCAAACCTGACCCCGAATTGGAGAACGAGAGAATGCCCGAACCCGAAATAGGCTCCCTGACACAAGAAAAACTCAATTCCACAACCAACGGCGCCCCGCTCGATATTGATGCTGTCATGGAAAAGGCGGTCAATGCCGCTTCCGCTTTCCGGCAGTTTAATCAGGAGCAGACCGATAGGATTGTGAAAGCTGTCTATGAAGCGGGATTCAATAAACGTGTTCATCTGGCAAAGCTGGCCCATCAGGAGACCAAACTTGGTGTCTGGCAGGACAAAGTGATCAAAAATGTCATTGCCACCCAATTTGTTTATGAAGATGTAAAAGACCTGAAAACGGTCGGAGTAATATCGGAAGACAAGGAAAAAGGGATTGTCGAGATCGCTCAGCCTCTGGGTCCGATTTTTGCGGTTACACCGGTGACCAACCCGACCTCGACCGTCTTGTTCAAAATAATAATCTCTTTGAAATCAAGAAATCCCATTATCATCCGTCCTCACGGCGCGGCACGAAAATGCTCCATTGAAGCCGCCCGTATATGCTACGGGGCCGCTTTGGCGGCGGGCGCTCCCGAGCACTGTATTCAATGGATTGAGCGCTCCACGGAAAATGAGACGCTGCAATTTATGAAACACCGCCATACTGCTATGATTATCGCCACCGGTTCGACCGCCCTTGTGCGCGCCGCTTACAGTTCCGGCAATCCCGCTATTGGCGTCGGCCCCGGAAATGTCCCGGTATTTATCGGAAAGACGGCCGATGTGTCATTTGCCGTCGAGCAAATTTTCATTTCCAAGACATTCGACAACGGAACCGTCTGCGCGAGCGAACAGGCCCTGGTCGTAAGGAAATGCCATCTTGAGGAAGTAATCAAACAGTTCAAAGAGCGGAAAGCTTACTTTCTTTCGCCGGAGGAAATCAAACGCCTTGAGCCGGTTGTGTTCAACGTGTCGGCAAAAGTGATGCGTACCGAGGTTATCGGACAGCCGGCGCCGGTCATTGCCGAAATGGCTGGAATTCATGTCCCCGCGGACACGACCCTTTTGATTGCCGAGCTTGAGGTGGTAGGTATTCAATCGCCGATATCCCTGGAAATCCTGGCGCCGATTCTTGCCCTGTATGTCGCCGAGAATCTCGAACAAGCAATTGATTTATGTCGCCGGATCAACAACCACGGCGGTTTGGGACATACGATCAGCATGTTCTCCAACAACGAAGAAAGAATTCAATATTTCGCCTCGGTTATGAACGCCGGCCGGATTCTGGTTAACACACCCGCATCTCAGGGGGCCATGGGCGGCACCTATAACTCACTTCAGCCCTCGCTCACATTGGGGTGTGGAACCGGAGGGAAAAACATCACCACCGATAATATCTCGGCCCGTCATCTGCTGAATATTCAGCGGATCGCCAGACGCAAAGTGAATGGGTACATTAAAGCTTCGAATCTGGCTCTATATCTGGATGAAACTGTCGATGCGGCCAAGTTCGAACAAATATGCCATAAAGGCTGATTCCAAATTTCCACGATGGCCCGGTTTAATCCTACTCAACTTACGGCATAATCTGGACTAATCAAAAATAGTTGCTCCTCCGGAGCCTACTTATAACTCGCTGTCCAACAATTAGTTCTGGGGCTATCCGCCACTCTGGAAAGGGCGCGCCTTTGCCGCCATGAAATTTCCCGTTGCCGCCCTCATTATTTGAACCTAAATTAGTCTCGACAGTCCGAACATCCGACATCAATAACATTTGATTATCCGGGAGACCGAATGGTTTCTGATGACGCGTATGACGAAGATAAGACCCGCCCTCTTGCTGTTCTGACCAAAGGTCTTCTGGTTGGCCATTACAGAATACTCGAGAAGATCGGCGCCGGTGGGATGGGAGATGTATACCTCGCTGAAGACACCGAGCTCAATCGCAAAGTCGCGCTTAAGTTCCTTCCCCCTCATTTGTGTCAGGAAGCCGACTGTCGCGCCCGGTTCAAGCGTGAGGCCCAAGCGGCGGCCAAGCTGAGCCATCCCAATATTGTCACGATCTTTGAAGTCAGCGAATTCAATGGTCGCCCCTTTTTCGCCATGGAACATATTGAAGGTGAATCGCTGGCTGATCTTATAAAGAAGCGTGATCATTCTATTGAGAAGATTATTGATCTATCTATCCAGATCTGCGAGGGGCTGAATAAAGCTCATCAAGCAGGTATTACTCACCGCGATATCAAGCCATCCAATATTCTGACTGACCATGACGGTCGGGCAAAGATCGTCGACTTTGGATTGGCTTCAGTTCACGGTAGTGAGCACCTCACAAAGACGGGTTCGACTCTCGGCACCATCGGGTACATGTCACCTGAACAGGCTCGTGGTGAGGAAGTCGATGCCCGATCAGACCTGTTTTCCTTTGGCACTGTGCTATACGAGATGATTACTGGCAGGCCCCCATTTAAGGCCGAGTCTGAGATTGCGACGATCAAGAACATCGTCGAGGCGATTCCTGAACCTCTGGCGCGGTACAAGAGCGGCGTGCCGGATGAGCTTCAAAGGGTCCTTAGCAAAGCTCTGACCAAGGATAGGAATCTTCGTTACCAGCACGCCGATGAAATACTGGCTGACCTTCGGGCGATTCAGCGGGACGGGTCCCAGAACTCTCCACGCGGACATCAAAACAAGAAACTTCCATTGCTCATCGGAGGCAGTGTTCTTCTGCTCGCGATATTGATCGTGGGGTACTTTTACATGCGGCCCGAACACACGCCTCCGGCTACAAAGTCGATTGCGGTTCTCCCCTTTGTCGACATGAGCCCACAGAAGGACCAGGAATATTTCTGCGACGGTATGACTGAAGAAATTATCAATCGGCTGAGTAGCATTAAAAGCCTAAGAGTCCTGGCCAGAACGTCGGCGTTTTCGTTCAAAGGCAAGTCGGAGGACATAAAGATAATCGGCGAAAAACTCGGGGTGCAGACGGTGCTAGAAGGAAGCATTCGCAAATCGGCCAACCACCTTCGCATCACGATCCAGCTTATAAACGTTGCTGATGGCTATCATATGTGGTCCGAGACTTACGACCGTGATGTCAATGACATTTTTGCCATTCAAGATGATATATCCTCGTCGATCGTCAGCGCTCTTCAACTCAGACTTGCCGCTCAAGAGAAGCAACAGGTCGAGCGGCGCCCCATGGACAATGTTGATGCTTATGAATGCTATTTGAAGGCTGATCATGAGATCAATCGGTTCAATGAAGAGGGAATTCGCCGTGCCATCCAGTACCTCCAAAATGGTATCGATCTGATCGGTGACGATCCTCTGCTTTATTCGGGCATGGCCTCAGCTTTTTACCAATTGGTCAATATCGGAGCCGAACAAGAGGACTATTTAAAAAAGGGTATAGAATTGGCCCACAGAGCGCTGGCCCTAAACCCGGACCTTCCGGAAGCCCACGTTGTTCTGGCAAACCTTATATTTTGGGGTCCTTATCCCGAAAACATGCAGGGGGTTTTTCGCCAGAACAAGCTTGCATTGGAGTCTAATCCCAATGAGCCGGATGCGCTACGAAGTCTCGCCTTCAACTGCGCCCGCATGGGCCGAACTGCGGAAGCCAGCCAGTATCTTGCGCGCGCGGAAACTGTGGATCCCCTCAATACATGGAACCGCATTACTGCGGGATATATATATTTCTATGATGGTCGATATGATCTGGCCCTCCGAGAGTATGGCAAGGCATCCCAGGTGGATCAATTCAACCCGGCACTTCAATTCTTCTATGCTTGGGTATACGCGTTAACTGGGCAGAAGGATAGTGCTTTTCTCATTATCGATAGAATGGCGCAGACAGCTCCCGGTAATGCGCTTACCAAGTTCGGATTCATGCTGAAATATGGGTTGCAGAACGACAAGGAGAAGGCTTATCGGGAAATGACTCCGGAGCTTCAGATAACATGCCGACGAGATTCAGAGTGGTCTTATATCGTGGCAAGCATGTTTGCTCTATTTGATAATAAAGAAGAGTCTTTGGATTGGCTCGAAAATGCCGTCAACCGCGGCTTCATCAATTATAAGGCCCTGCAGCGTGATCCATTTCTCAAGAACGTACGCGGCGAGAAGCGATTTAATGACCTTCTGGAACGTGCAAAATATGAATGGGAGCATTTTGAAGTGTGAGCCAACCTGACGACGACAAGACCCGGACGCACGTGCCCTTGATTGGCGGTGTGATGGTTTCGCACTACCGGATCATCGAGAAGATCGGCGCCGGTGGGATGGGAGATGTATACCTCGCTGAAGACACCGAGCTCAATCGTAGAGTGGCCCTGAAGTTTCTACCGCCGCAACTTTGCCAAGACGCTGACTGCCGCGCCCGCTTCAAGCGCGAAGCCCAGGCGGCGGCAAAACTCGACCATCCCAATATCGTCTCGGTATTTGAAGTCGGCGAGTCTCAGGGTCGACCTTTCTTCTCCATGCAGCATGTCGAGGGTCAGTCGCTCAAAGAAATCTTGACTGGGAAATCACCGCCGCTGGATCGCATTCTTGAGATCGGGATTCAGATTTGTGACGGACTGCAGGCTGCTCATGAGAATGGCATCACGCACCGGGATATCAAGCCATCCAATATCCTGATCGATTCCCACGGACGAGCGCGGATAGTCGACTTTGGCCTCGCCTCAGTCATGGGATCTGATCATCTGACCAAGACTGGCTCGACAATGGGAACACTACATTATATGTCTCCTGAACAGACGCGCGGCGAGGAATTAGATTATCGTTCAGATATTTTTTCCTTGGGTGTCGTGCTATATGAAATGATTACGGGTCAGTTGCCCTTCAAGGGTGACCATGAACCAGCAGTTATTTATTCGATCGGATATGAGGAACCAGAGCCGCTGACGAGATATAAATCCGGAGTACCGGACGAATTGCAGCGGATTGTTGGTAAGATGCTGGCCAAAGACAAGAGTCTCCGATACCAGCACGCAGACGAACTAGTGGTAGATTTGAAAAGGGTCAGCCAACAATCTGAATTTCATGTTCTGACCGGGCAGCCTTCCATTGCTGTGCTACCATTTACAAATTTGAGTCCTGACCCGGAACAGGAGTATTTCTGCGACGGTATGGCGGAGGAGATTATTACCGCCCTGACGCAAATCGAGGATCTCCGGGTCATCGCTCGAACTTCGGCCTTTGCCTTCAAAGGCAAACACGAGGATATCCGCGATATCGGACGGAAACTCGACGTAACCGTGCTGCTCGAAGGCAGCGTGCGTAAAGCCGGATCACGGCTGCGCATCACCGCGCAGCTTATTAATGTCGAGGATGGTTCTCATCTTTGGTCGGAGCGATTCGATAGGGAATTGGAAGACATCTTTGCCGTTCAGGAAGAAATCGCCCAGGCAATCGTGGAAAAAATGAAGTTTAAACTGGCCCGAAAGCCGGAGGAATCGTTGATCCGAAAGCGGACCGAGAATCTGGAAGCGTACAGCCTGTTCTTGAAAGGTCGGTATTACTGGTACCAACTTACGCCCGAAGGCTGGAAACTAAGCCTCGATTGTTTTCGACAAGCGATCGCTATAGACCCGGAGTATGCCATGCCGTATACCTGGATAGCGATCTGGTACCAGAGTCAGGCGTTTTGGGCAGACATATCTCCGAATGAAGCCTACACCAGATCCACCGAGGCTATGGAGAAAGCTCTGCGCCTTGACCCGAATATTGCCGAGCTCTATAATGTACGGGCCGTATGGCGCTTTGCGTATGAATGGAACTGGGAGGCTGCGGAGCACGATTTTGAGAAAGCCCTGGAATTGGGGGCAACAACTGCTCTCTCCCATACGAATTTCTCGACTTTTCTGGTCACGCGCAGGCGGTTTGACGAAGCCACGCGGCATATGGAAATCGCCAGGAAGCTCGATCCCCTTTCGAGTCTGATCTGCACCTGGGCTGCACTCCCCCCTCTGAACGCCGGCGATTATGATAGGGCCATCGATTTATTGGACGCAGCTGTCAAACTGGATCCGACGTCTTGGCAGCCCTATTTCAATCTGGGCATGGCATATATGGGTCTTTCGAGAACCGACCATGCCATCGCCGTCTTGCAGAAATCATTCGACTATTCGGGCGGCGCTTCAATAGTGCTAATGGCGCTCTCAATCTGCTATTATCAGGCCGCCATGATGGACAAGGCTGACGAGTATTTGGATATGTTGCACGAGCGGGCAAAGTATGTCCACGTCGCTCCCATGTTTTTTGCATGGATTTCCATCGCGCGCGGCGATGTCGATCAGGGCGTTTCCTGGATTGAGAAAGCGAAGTTGGAACACGACCCCTGGATTTGTTATGCCGACTTGCCTGTGACCGTTTTGAAGAGCCAGGATCCGCGTATCAACGCCATACGCAGATCTATTGGATTGCCGGTTACGGGAACGGAGCACGAGTGATGGAAAAATCAGATGGAAACGACATAACCCGATCGCATGTTCAACTCGCACACGGCAGCATAATCGGGCACTACCGGATCGTCGAGAAAATCGGTGCCGGTGGAATGGGAGAGGTGTACCTTGCCAAAAAAACAGAGCCTTATCGAAAGGATCATTATGGCATTCGACCTTGAAAAGCTCTTTGTGAACGTATTTGCTCCCCGGATTGGGGATATCGTGACAATTATGTATGATCTGCCGCACGGCAGGATCCAGGACAATGATGAATGGCTGTATCGTCGTCACATGGCAGAGGATTGGCACAAACAGATTGAAGCATTCTCCCGGAAGTATGGAATAAGCGTCAATCCAATCGTCACCTATAAGGCGACTGGCTCGCATAATGCAAACATGCCTGAAAATGGGATGTGGAAAGGGCAACAGACCAGACTCGAAGACATTATCAGGGATTCGACAATCGTCATCTCAATGCCCGAGTTTTCCGCATCGGCTCCACTTATTGGATTCGTAAAGCAGTATGTGAATCTGCGGGCGGCGAGCCTTCCAACGGTAAGAAGGTCCATGGAAGAAACAGCGCTCTCGGCTGATTACAAGAAGGTCGCCGCGACCTGCGCCAGACTGGCGCCCCTTTTCGAGGGTTCTGACGGTATCGAGGTAACCTTTTCAACGGGCCACGCCTGTCATTTCGATATATCAGATCATAAGCGAGTCCTTCAGGATACCGGCTCGCTGCCTCCCGGTACCCGCTTCTATATGGAACGCTTTGCGAATCTTCCTGCCGGGGAAGTCGCCGTCTGTCCCAACGAGAAGGAAAACAGCCAAACGGAGGGCGAGATCCCCGCGCTCATTGATGGCGAAATGGTAGTTTTCGTGGTAAAGGCCAATCAGATCGTCGGAATCATAGGAGACGGTCCGATTGCGGAGAGGAAACGCGGGGAATTCAATGCCGAGAGAGCCCTTCGCCATATTGCGGAAGTGGCTATCGGCTGTAACGACCGGGCCGTTGTGACGGGCAACGTTCTGGAGGATGAAAAGGCGGGGTTTCATTGGGCCTACGGAAGAAGCGATTTTCTCGGTGGTACGGTGGGAGTCGACAACTTTACCTCTCCTGAAAAGGCGTACCACGAGGACATCGTTTATGCCAAGGGCAATCCAATTGTCTGCAAGCGACTTGATTTCATTTTCCCAGATGGAATGAGGAAGACGGTTATTATGAATGGGGTTCTTATCATCTAGGACTGAATCTTGGCCATCAGGTTCTTAAAGACGTGCAATCGGATGACCTTAGAGGAGATAAAGGTATGAGCATTTTCTTGGTAGAGACATATGTCGTCAAAGTGGAAAGGCAGGCCAGTTTTACGCCGTTGCTGAATGAGTTTCTACAGTATAAGAAGGACCACGCGGAGCTTTTTGACGGCGTGCTGTCGTGGAAACTCTATAAGCAATCATACGGCCAGATGGCTGGTATGTACATTGAAGTCTGGGAATACGAGAGCCTTGCGCAAATGGACATAATCAACAAGAGAATATTTGAGGATGAGGTGATGAAGAAAATCAACGTGGAGTTTCACCGGCTAGTAGAGCCCGTGACCTTCTCTAAGTGCATTTGGAGCCAAGTAGCATAGGGCACTATTGCAAGACCGCCCTATTCCTCAAGAAATGCTGTTTCGTTATGCTTGCAGGTCTTGTCTACCCGTTAGCTTGTTGCCTTATTTGTTTGCAAAGTATATCTTGAACGTTGGTAACATACAATCGGCGGCCTGAAAACCGTTAAACCGGGAGATTGCCAAAAGTGCCGGAAAGCGATTCAAACGACATCACCCGATCGCACATTCATCTCGCGAAGGACACCATAATTGCACACTACCGGATCATCGAGAAGATCGGCGCCGGTGGCATGGGCGAGGTCTATCTTGCCGAGGACATCAAGCTGAACCGACAGGTAGCACTGAAATTTCTTCCGGCGGCCATGACCACCGATCCTGATTTCAGGGCTCGTTTCAAACGTGAGGCGCAGGCCGCGGCCAAACTAAATCATCCCAATATAGTGACCATCCATGAGGTCGCCGAAGAGCATAACCGGGTATTCATCGCAATGGAGTTTGTGCGGGGGCATCCCCTCGGCGATTTCATCGGTTCAAAAGATATAACCCCCTCACAGATTGCCCGCCTCGCGATACAAATATGTGACGGTTTGGCGGCCGCGCATGATGCCGGTATTGTGCACCGTGACATCAAGCCGTCCAATATCATCCTCGATGAAACCGGCCGCGTGCGTCTGCTCGATTTTGGACTCGCCAAAGTCCAACAGGACGAGCAAATCACTCAGACCGGAGCCACCCTTGGTACTGTGAACTATATGTCTCCCGAACAGGCCGAGGGGGGAGAAGTCGATAGCCGAAGCGATCTCTTCTCACTCGGTATTGTTCTGTATGAATTGCTCACCGGTAAGGCGCCTTTCAGGAAAGCCAATATGCCGGCCACCATCCATGCCATCGTTAACGTGCAACCAAAACCTCTGGCTGATTTCGATTTTGAGACCGCTTCGGTCTGGCAGCCCGTTATTGATAAGGCTCTCGCCAAGAATGTCGCCGCACGGTATCAGAGTGCTTCGGAAATGGCCATTGCTTTGGCTCAATTTACTGGCGGCGATACAGCCGGCCTTAATATGCAAATCCCCCGGGTTGTCCAGGTCACGGCGCCGCAATCTCTGGCCGTGCTGTACCTTCGAAATCTCGGAAATCCCGATGATGAATATCTCAGCTACGGCTTAACGGAAGATCTCATCGTCGATATGACGCGCCTCCGGAACCTGAGAGTCGCACCCATGCGCTCCATTCTGAAATGGAAGGACTCGGATGCAGAACTTGAGGAAATCGCCCGCAGGCTTGATGTCAATCTCGTTTTGGATGGTTCGATTTTGAAAGCCAGTGATACGATACGTGTATCGATCCAGCTTGTTGATGCTCGCAGCAAGAAGAACATCTGGGCGGAACGCTGGGAGCGACCGGTGGGTGAGATCCCCCATATCAAACGGGCCCTGGCGCAAGGGATAAACCTGGCGCTTGGAGTTAATACTTCGCAGCGATCATCGCGCGCGGGGGTCTCCGAAATTATCAGTCCGCAAGCCTACGAGTACTACCTGCGAGCAAAGTATGCTTTCGAACATAAACGTGACAAAGCGGATGTGGAAATTGCACTTGGGATGTATCGGCGGGCGGCGGAGATGGAGCCGGGTCTGCTCCCTGCCCGAGCCGGTATTGCCGGAGTTCACCTTTTCAAAGGCGAATATGCTTTGGCCGATCGCGAACTGCTCGAGGCGCTCAAGGATGCACGGTCCCGCATGTTGAAGTCGGAAGAGGCATTTCTGCTGCGTATCCTGGCAACCTCTTATACCATCCAATCAAAATGGGATCAAGCCTGGGAGACGGGTCAGCAAGCACTCGGACTGAACCGGGAGACTTCCGATCTGGCCGGAGAGGCCGAAACCCTCGCGGTTCTCATCAATATTCTCCAGCCGCGCGCACAATTCGATAAGGCTCTTGAGCTTTTCCAGCGGGTGCTGGAGATATACAAACAGTTGGGGGATCAGGAAAAAGCCTCGGAGGCCCTCAAGAACATTGGCGGCATTTACTATTATAAGGGGGATTATGCCAGGGCAGCCGAGCTTTTTGCAGAGGCATTGGCGGTAGCTCGCAGACGGGAGGATCAATCGCTCGAGGCAAAATGTCTGAACAATATCGGCATCACACATATCAATAGCGGTAATTTCGGCGAAGCGCTGCACAACCTTCTGGATGCTCTGCGCATTTACGAGCAACTGGGTGAAGATCAGATGACAATCGCCACAACCCTCAACAATATTGCGTTTGTCTACGGTTCCCAGGGTGACTACCGCAGGGCCATTGAACTCAATGAAAGGGGTTCCGCCGTTCACAAACAGCAGTCGAATCTTCAGGGTTATCTGATTTCCCAAAGTAATATTGCCCACGATCTCACGGTAATCGGAGATTATGAGAAGGCTATCAAAATTGCCTCGGATGTCTTGGTTTCGGCAAACGAGTTGAACCTCCCGGTAGCCCTCAGCTCCGCCCATACCAATCTCGGCACAGCTTATTTTTGGAAAGGAGACAGAGAGCAGGCCCTGGAGCACCTGCATAAGGCAGTCAAAGTAGCCGATGACTCTGAACTGCGCGGAAGCCAAACCAGCCCACATTCACGTCTGGCTGAGTTTCATTACCATTATAATGATATTGTCCTTAGTCGCGAGCACTGCCGGTCCTGTCTGCAATTGCTCGGCCCGCAGGATCGGGGACCGATCTGGATGCGGGCATCGACCATTGAGGCGGCTCTGACCGCACAGGATAACGACCCGGATTCGGCCATCCCGCAACTGCGGCGGTTCGTTGAGGAGGCGCATCAGATGGGCAGCCCGGAGTTGATTATATTCACTCAACGCCATCTGGGTGTCATCCTTATGAAACAGGGGCAAAACCCGGAGTTACATGAAGAAAGTCGCCGGATTCTGCAGAGCGCTCTGGAGCTGGCGGCGAAAATAGAAATCGAACACGAAATCCGATGGATCAGCGAAATATTGGGGGCGCAACATGCTTCTGACGATATAAATTGAGCATAAAAGATGATCATTATGGAAATATTCAATTCCTATGATGACGCCAGACGCGCCGAGGCGTACGCCAAACTGGAATTTCCCGGCACATATTATCTGGCATATCGCGACCTGCCCGGAATCATCTTTGAACATATCAAAGGAAACAAAGCTCTGGATTTCGGATGCGGTACCGGCCGTTCGACAAGATTCCTACAGAAATGCGGCTTTGATACCGTCGGTGTTGATATATCCTCGGACATGATTAAGAAAGCAAAGGAAATTGATCCCGATGGAGAATATTATCTCGTCGGCGATGGCGACTTCAGCCGGTTTAAAAGCGACACCTGCGATCTTGTTCTGTCTGCATTCACATTTGACAATATCCCCACGATGGAAAAAAAGGTCCGGATATTACAAGAGATCGGACGGATATTAAAAAGGGAAGGGGCCCTGGTCAACCTTGTCTCATCCCCCGAAATTTATTTAAATGAATGGGCGTCATTCTCCACCAAAGATTATCCGGAAAACAGATTCGCCAAAAGCGGCGACAAAGTAAAAATCATCATAACGGATATAGGCGACAAAAGACCGGTCGAGGATATTGTCTGGACCGATGAATCCTATCGGGAGGTATATAGTAAAGCCGGATTGGAATTAGTCAAGACCCATAAACCTTTGGCCAAGGAAAGTGAGCCATATAATTGGGTCAATGAAACCCGAATCGCCCCCTGGGTTATATATGTTTTAAAGAAGGCAGCTTCACAGTCATGAATCGAAACGAGCCCATAGCCAATATTGTAATTGAAAATCAGGATGGCATATCCTGCATCATGATGAATCGACCGGAAAAGAAAAACGCCCTCACCATCGCCATGTATTCAGCCATGACCGATTCCATTCAACAAGCCGAAAGGGACGGCAGAGTTCGGGTTATCTTAATCCAGGGCGCGGGTGGATGCTTTACCAGCGGGAACGATCTGAAAGATTTCCTCGATTCTCCTCCCAAAGATGAGAACAGCCCGGTATTCGCTTTCATGAAAGCGATAAGCCGGGCGGAGAAACCGATCGTCGCGTCGGTCTCCGGACTGGCCGTGGGCATCGGCACCACCATGCTTCTGCACTGCGATCTGGTTTATGCCGGCGCCAATACAAAATTCTCCGTGCCCTTTGTCAATCTGGGGCTTTGCCCCGAGGCCGGTTCGAGTTTTCTCCTGCCGCTTCTGGCCGGGCATCGGCGCGCCTCCGAGCTGTTGCTTCTGGGGGAATCCTTTACGGCAGAGAAAGCCAAAGAGATTGGACTGGTGAATGCTGTCTGCGATGATACCGAGGTTCTGCACCTTGCCATGGAGCAGGCCCGGAAACTCGCCGCCCAGCCGCCTGCCTCTGTCCGCCTGACCAAGGCAATGCTGAAAAAGGCCAACGCCGAGATAGTCAGCCAAACTATTTCCGATGAAGGCAGGCTTTTGATGGAACGTCTTAAATCGCCCGAAGCCGCCGCGGCTTTCAAGACCTTCTTTGAACGCCATAAACCCAATGCTCAAAAAACCTAATTGTATTCATTACCGGCGCAATCCTGATTAATTAGAGATTGATCGCCTTTTTCGGTTCTGCTTACATTTTGCTTTTAAACCCAGCCCCTGCACTCCGCGGCGTCATTCTGCAGATAGGCGACATCCAATTTGATTGTCAATTATCCGGAAATCTGATATATTACTCTCGGCCCGTCCAGACTGAAAAAAATTGGGGCCCCTCATCGGGACCCCGGTTAACCTCTAGTCGGATGGGCCTTTTAGTGTCCTACCCGGGACAACCGTTTAGCGCCGCTGCAACA
This sequence comes from Candidatus Zixiibacteriota bacterium, assembly GCA_026397505.1. NCBI lineage: Bacteria > Pseudomonadati > Candidatus Zixiibacteriota > Candidatus Zixiibacteriota bacterium. The sequence goes on along the minus strand of JAPLUR010000125.1, from coordinate 48,042 downwards.
ACGAGCAACGCGCGGAACCAAGAACCGTCTCATCGCCGGCCTCCTTTCTTTCGTGTTCCAATATTAACATTTCTCACCGGGGCAATTGTATCGTACGAACCAACCCCTTTCCTGTTTTTTTTGCTTTTCACCGGAACATCGCATACTGCATTCCCACTGCGGGGGATCACCACCATGCTGCAGCAAGGGAATGAATCGGCCAGGTCCACACAAACCATGCGCAGATTCTCGGCATTCAGTTCATATCGGACATGCTGCCCTTTGCGGCTTCGTTTCACCAGCCCGACGGCGGTCAGCGCCTGCAGGTGACGGGTTATCGTCGGTTGGGAGAGGTTGAAGAATGAGACAATCTCCCCCACTGTACGCGGTTTGGCCTCAAGCATCAGGAGGATCTTAAGCCTCGTGCTGTCAGCCATGGCCCGAAAAACGGGCGCCAGAATTATGTCGACTTTTTCTTTCATGGTTTCATGGGCATATACGCATATATGTATATATTGGTTTCAGGTTTTTGTCAAGATTTTTTAATAATCGGCAAAATGGAACTGGACGAGCACGGCTGTTAGTCGACAAGTCGTTGTGGGAATTGGTATTAACCGTCACTTTCCATCGGGCCGACAACCAGGCATTTTTCGCCCCGCGATTGTGCCGCAGGCGGAAAGTGAGACCTCACGACATTTCCAAAATTCCTTTGTGCGTTTTCGACCGCCATGCGGATTTATCGTAAGCCCCTAGACAGTTCCGCTTTCGGCAGACGATACCATGTTATCTATTTGGGGTGCTTCACCGCTTTGGATTTATTCTTTACCCGGTACAAACAAAGCGGAAATGAAGCATAAAGATCGCCGGTGTGGCATTTGGTTATCCCGCGGCAGGCGCCATGGCAATGCTTCAAATGCCGGCAATCGCGGCAGACGCCGTGAATATCTTGCGGCCTTAAATCGGAAACGGCCGTCATCTTGGGATCGTTCCAAATATCGGCTAGCGACCGTTTTCGAACATTGCCGATAAGATTCTCTTTTCCTAAAAGAGAAGTACAGGGGAAAACATCCCCGGTGCAGGTAAGATAGAACATGCTCTTGCCGGCCATACATTCATGGAAATAGTAATACGGCGGCGGCGGGCCGAAAGCCGGATCAAAAGCAATCATCGGTTTCTCACTGCCATAATGCTTGGAAACGAACTTTTTCAGGTCCCCCTTCCGTTCCGTAAATCCAAGCCGGTGATTCTGACTTTTTCCCCGTCCAAAAGGAACAAATCCGCAGAATCGAACACAGTCAACTCCTTCGTGTGTCGCCAGTTTTATATATTCGGGAGCATCATCAAGATTCTCCTCGCCGATCAGCATGGCCATCGTCACGCTGTACCCCAGCCTCCTGCAGATACGTACCGCCTCAAGGGCTTTGTAGAACTCCTCGGTTGTGGCCCGCCTTATTCGGTTGTTCCATTCGGGCGTCGAACCATCGATACTTATCTGAACCATCCTGACACCGGCTTTCTGCAGACTTCGGGCCCTTTTCTCATCCAGAAGAACCCCATTGCTGGTGATGGCCGATTTTATACCCATTTCCGCGGCATACGATATCAGCTTCTCCAGATCTCCACGCAGCAACGGTTCTCCGCCCGTCCAGCCGATAAATCCGGTTCCCATCTCTTTTAAGGATTTGATTATGTTAAGAGATTCGGCGGTGCTCAACTCGCGCAGTGGTTTCTTGGTGGCGGCGCTGTAGCAATGCGGACAGGTCAGATTGCAGAACCGGGTTATTTCCCAGCCAATTCTCTCCGGTTTTTCGATTCTCATTATAGCAGTCATTCTCTTTCAAGTTCGCGTCGGCTATGAGAAAGCGCGGACTTCCAGCGAAATCAACGCGCTTTCTGCATCCGTGATCAAAAGATTCTCATTACGACAACCGGTTTATTCTCATGGCGCCGTAATAGAGAGTGAGGTTGCGTCGGCCGGAATAGCTTTGTCTGAAGCTATTCATCAACTCCATCCGGACATGCCGCCCGACCACAACCCTGCCTCTTCCCGAATCCAGGTCACATTTCGATAACGGCGGCTTTGAAGACGGGGATTGTGTCAAATTAAATGCTGTCTGATATTCTTTTTCAGCCTTCCGGCACACGGTCCAGGCGGTCTGATAAATTCGATTTTCCCTCAGGGGGGGGACAGCCACGTAATTTGAACTTCAACACCCTTTCTCCCCAAAGTCAACTGTCAATCGATTGAGCAGACCGGGTAGATGATCCAGAGTTTCTGGTAGCACCAGCATGGTCTGCGGGCATCGCAACCCTTCTGAATAGTCTTCATCTATATCACCTCCTTTCTGAGATCGCATTCATATCTCAATGTCAGCATTTCTTTGAGGTTATATTTCCATGAAGTGCAACTACCCACTCTGCGCCCTTTCTCCAGTGACTGACGCGGGCAGCCGCCCATGCAGATGGGCAGAATTGAGCACGAAACACACTCTTCTCTTTCGAACGGATCCCAACCCAGATACTTGAGAAGATTGGCTTCCTGACGAGGCGTAAGCTCTTCGGAAAAAACATTGCCGACCGACCATTCGGGAATGGCAATATCCTCCCAGCATTTGAAAACATCTCCCGAAGGTGTAAAGACAAAGGAGCCGTCCGTATCCGCGCCGCAATGTCCCCCCAGAGTAAGCGAGGGGTACTCGATCCGATAAAAACCGCTGTCAATCAGCCTGCGGTAAAGCCCGGTCAGATGCACCGAAAATTCCTCCGTCGCCAGGCAATGTTTCGCAATATCGGCGCAGACTCCCTCCGAATCATGAACCTGCGCGAAATGCATGTTGACCCTGGGAAGAATCCCCTTTTTATCCAGTTCCTCGACAACCGCAAAAGCATTATCAACATTCTGCCGGTCAACATTGACACGAACAATGATTTTCAAGATCTCCGAGGATTCAGTCAGATTGGACAGAATCCGGTCATATGTGCCGGAGCCGTTATGTAATTTTCGCCTTCTGTCATGTATCTCCCGGGGGCCGTCTATCGTAACCTGGGCCGATTCGACGCCAAACCCCTTCAGCCGTTCCGCCAATTTGCCGTCAAGCAAGAATCCGTTGGTGATAATCGAAGCGGGATCAAAACGGGAGCCGCATTTTTCAGCCAGTTCTCTTAAACTGTTCTGAAGCCTTTCAATTGTGGGGACACAGAGGGTCGGCTCCCCGCCGAACCATATGACCCCGGCAAATTCGGCCTTTTTCATATATTTTTCGCTGAATTTCACGATCGCCTGCTCGGTCTCTGCATTCATCCGCCCCGGCCGCTGGTTTTCAAAGCAGTATTCACAGCTGAAATTGCACCCCAGGGTAGGTGCAATGGTCAAGAAGAAAGCATTCTTATCAAAACGGCAGCGTCTGTTTCGTACTTTCAGGAATTCAAGTTCATCCAATTCGTCTTCGACAAGGTATCTGCCATCGACCAGAGCCTGATAAATTTCCTTCTCATCTTCGGTCGCAGGCTGAGATGAATTTTCCATCAGTCCGGCAACCAGAGAGGCATTTTCGGGATAGATTTCCGAAAGAGTGGCGCTGAGCCCGTTAAAAGCCAGCTTTCGCCCACCCTCCAGGTCAATAAAAACATTATATCGAGATGGCTTCATAAAATCCCCGGCTCGGATTTCTGAAAGAATCGGAAAAAGAACTCAGAACAGACCGCATTTCAGCGAATTCTCCAATGCTTGATAATTTGGCCGTCTTAATCCAAGTCAAAGTTATTGGAATAAACCCGCGGCGTCAAGGGAAATAAGACTTCAGGAAAGGAATAAAAGCAATTATGCCTCACTCCTGGTAAATACCACTAAGCGACTGCCTGCCATAACGTTGAAAGTCACAAAGATCTTCCGGCCTCACTCATGATCGCTTCATCGGGAAAATTGAAACAGGGCGGCGCGGCCTCAATATCCTTCCAGGCAATGCTGTTTACTCACTCTCATCCGAACGGGCGCTTTCGGCTCAGGATTTTCCGCATATAAACTATCTGCCCGGCATGATAGAAATCATGCATACAGAGAAATGACAACCTCTGCCAGAGCGGCACTTTGCTCTGGTCATCACCCACCATTTTCCCCAGGTCGTCATCATAGAGCCGCGAGTAAGCGCTTGTCATCTGCTCATATATCCGGAAAAGTCTCTCCCTGAGATCAGCCCATGGCGGATAGACCGATGGGTCATCGGAAATCTCCGACCCGCCGCCGAACATCTTGCCCCATTTTGGATAATCCTCAATTATGGCGCCGGTTAAAGATAGGGCATAGCCGTTGGTATTAAACAGATGTCCCGTCAGCCAGCAGATATGATTAAGCCGCTCCTCACCTCGAACCATCGAATCCTCGGGCGTGACGTCATCAAGAAGCCTTTTCAGCACCGCCTGATTGGTTTTCACCATGTAAAGAAGATGTTCACGAATATCCATCTAATTGCTCCTTCGTTTGATTTTAGCTATATCTCACCAAATATATCTGGATATTAATCGTACGTAATGTTTTTTGAGTGACCTGCAGCAGGCCACGACAAATCTGCTGCTGACTTATGGAAATTTATGCAAATAATCACCGCAATAAATGTTTATATCCAAATTAAAATAGGGGAGGGCGAGATGACACTGTTCAATCTTCTCGAGACAGGAACCATTGTCATAACATCTATAACATCCATTGGGTTAGCACTAATTCTATATTGCGATGATGATAACTCTCCTGCGGAGAGCCAACTCCTTGTTTCCATTGTCTGGGAAACAATCTTCGGTGGCGTCGGAGACGAGTTTGCCTATTCCATGGTGACTACCAATGATGGTGGTGCCATGCCGGGGTCGGCAGCACTGCTTCTTTCGGTAGCGGCGGCAAAAATGTTTATCTGGTAAAAATCAATTCTTCCGGCGACACGCTTTGGACCCGCACTTTCGGTGGAGCGGATGATAATGAGGGCAATTCCATAGCGCCGGTCTCCGATGGCGCCTTCATCATCTGCGGCTACACCAAATCATTTGGCGCCGGGTGATATAATATTTGTCTGGTTAAGGTCGATGCCTCCGGTGCCAAGCAATGGGAAGAAACTTATGGCCCCGAATTCTACGAAATTGGCCGGGCCGCTATTCACACCTCCGACAGCGGCTGCTTGATCGCCGGCCTGACCGAGTCGGTCGTTTACCATGCCAATGACCCATATCTTATCCGGTTGAATAGCCGTGGCCATACACTCTGGACGAAAGTGTTCAATTCCTCCGGCAATAACTGGGTGGAATCGATGGTTCCTGCGCCTGATAAGGGAGCAGTCATGCTCGGGTGGGATGGCACTTCGGCCGCACGGGGATATGATACCCTTCGTATGCGGGTCGATTCATCCTAAAATCAGGTATGGAGAAAGCTCCTGGGAAGTGCCAACTATGATGGAGCTTTCGGAATAACCCCGACATCGGATGGCGGATATGTCGCCGCCGGACATCTCGGTAAAGCGCCCTCGGGATCCTATGGCTATCTGGCCGAAGTCAATACTTCCGGGAAATTACTATGGGATAAAACCCTCGGAACCGACTCCACGATATTGCGTGCCGCGGCACAGACCGGGGATGATATGTATATGGCGGCAGGCGAGACCCATATCTCAGCCAGCGGCTCCCAAGCCGATATCCATGTAATTAAAATAAAGGAGGGGCTGTAACCCCTCCCGCTTTATCCCGATCGGCGATATCCTGATGCCTGAAGCGTCCATTTCGCTCTGCCTTTCAGCTGACATCTATTGGCTTCGCCCGATGAATAATCAGCTGTTCCGTCCCTCAAGGAATGCCTTGCTGATTTTCAACTGATACTTGCTTTTTTGATTTTCGATATGGGAATGGCTCGATTATATTCCACTTTCTTTCCCGAAAGGCGCCATTCGTCTTTGAAACAGAGAGACGGATCCTCAATTTCCATGCTCTTGATCTCATCGGCATCATCGGCAAGGCTGATGTGAAGTCTCTTGCTGTTGAGAACGGCCATATGGATTATTAGATTGGTGATAAGGTCGGAAAAGTCGCCCTTCTCCAACTCCAGGTCGGCTCTGTTTTCGAAGGTTTCCCAGAGTTCTTCCAGCGGGAAATTTTGACTGGAGAACAGCCGCTGAGTCAGCAGTTCGATCTCCTCGCCATAAAATCCGTTTATTTTTTTGGCGAGCAGGCGCAGAGCCACGGCAATCATAATGGCATCATCCGAGCTTATCTTGCCGACACTAAAAGCCCCTTCGCTCAAGAGACGATAACCACACACAGATTTGTCGTAATAGACGGGAATATGTGCGGCAGATATGGTGTTAATATAGCGATAGGCGGTCCGATGTGAAATTTTGCAGGTGGCCGTTATTTCATCCAACGTAACAAATCTCCTGTGGTTCAGGAGGTTTACGAGAAGCAGAATTTTGGCTACTTTATCCATAAGACCATAAGCGGGGCTGCTATGCAGCCCCACTTATCAACTTTTTGCTAAAGAATCGTTCCAATTATCAATACGATTATGTCAACCACAGTCGGAACTTCCGGCACGACCACCGACTTTATCGGTGTGCTTAAGGAATCATTGCCAATTGGGGGAACCTGCTGAGGCGGAAGGGGTGCTGTCCCGCTTGGATCCTCTCCCCAAGCCGATACCGTGAATATACTGCCGACAACAGTTAACAAAATGAAAAACGCAAAAATGCTGCGAATGATGCCGATTTTGCTTTTCCAATGAGACATTTTTGACTCCTAATTTGAAAGGTTGCTTTCTATTCATTTGTGGTGACACTCAAAAATGGTGCCACGCTGAGTAAATTATCATATCTGCGCCAATCCATTGAAATAGAATAGCTTAGTTTCTCAGCGAAATTTGAGAGTGTGGCTTCATTTGCCGCATATTATGCCCTCTAACGGCTGAGAAGATTAACTCTTTGGTATCTAAATTGTTAGGATTTGCGCAGAGGATAGCAAATATGGCAAACCGGCAAAAAAGAGGGGGGGTCAGCGATTCTTTGTTATGCCGTATTTTCGGATTTTTCGGATTAATGTGGAGAGCGGCATCTTAAGACTCCGACCAACCTTTGACATGTTCCAGTTGTTCTTAATAAGAAGTTCCCGGATTCCGGCTTTCTCCAGGGCCTGAAAGGCTTCATCATTTCTGCCATCGGTCAGAAGGCAGCCGCCGATTTCATTGGGAAGGTCTGTCAGATCGATCCTTTTGCCTGGATTAAGGATGCAATACTTCTCTGTCATATTTCTCAATTCCCGAACATTCCCGGGCCATCGATAAGCCATAAGAGCGTTTATAGCCTCGCCGGAGAATACAGGTCGGCGCGATAGGTCAGGAGAAAAAAACTGGCTGAAATAATCAAGCAATCGAGAAATATCATCGGGTCGTTCCCGGAGCGGAGGAATGTCAATGGTAATCCTGTTGATACGATAATAAAGGTCTTCGCGGAATTTCCCCTGACGAACCATCTCTTTTAGATCTTTATTAGTAGCATAAATTAAGCGGACATCGACAGTAATAATTCGATTGCTGCCTACTTTTTCAAACTGCTGATACTCCAGCACCCGTAGTATCTTGCTTTGAATCTCCAGCGGCATATCGCCGATCTCGTCGAGAAACAGCGTGTTGCCATCGGCGGCAGAAAATTTACCCTCTCGCTCATCCACACCGGTGGCGACCTTTCTGGCTACTCCAAATAGCTCTCCTTCAATAAGTGTAGCCGAAATGGCGGCGCAGTTAAGTTTGATTAATGGACCTTTAGCTCGGCTGCTGAGGTCGTGAATCATCTGGCAGAGTATTTCCTTGCCGGTTCCACTTTCGCCGTAAATCAGGACACTGACGTTGCTGCGGGCGATTTCCGGCAACCTCGAAAGCAGCGCTTTCATTGTCTCGTTTTCGGTGATAAGCGGTTGTTTGGCGCCGGAGCGGAATAGGTCTTCGGAGAGTTGGCGGCGGCTATAATCGAGAACTCGGAAATTCTGTATGGTCGATAGTAAGACCGACATAAAATTGGCCATGGAGTAGATAAAAGTAACATCCTCTCGTTCGAAAAGAGCCGGAATGGTGTGATGATCCAGATAGAAAACGCCCATGGATCGATCCTTGATGGGCACCGGCACACAGATAACAGAGAGAATATTGTGGGCGATAATGCTCTTATACTTCTTGGTGCGATTGTCCTCCAGAGCGTTATCGATAACCACCGGCTGGAGATCCTCGGCTACTGTCCGGGGGATACTGCGGCTGAAATCAATAATATCCTTGAGGCTCTCGTCATCACAGTTGACAAAAGCCTTGACCTGCAATTCGGATGACTGTTCCGAGCCCATCAAAAGGACTCCTCGCTCGGCACCCGTTTCATCAACCGCATATTGTACTAGTTTCTGGAGCGCCACCTCGTAATTGCCGATATTCTTGAGAACCTCCGATACGCCGTAAACCGATTCCAGCATTTTGCTCTGACCCTGCCGTTCATCAGTTATCGCTTTGATTCTGCCGGCTATTTTCTCTATCAATGCTCTGTTGCCGACACCTTCGGCCAAATGTTGCGTCTGAAATAGAAATTTCCGCGACAGCTTGGTCTTCGATTCATTAAGATAATGGTCGGCGATTTTGCCGCAGACGAGAAGCGCCCAATATTTGCAACCACCGCTCCCCAGAATACGGTAGACGGTTTTCCAGTAGGGAATAATATCATGTTTAGAATCATGGCCCTGTTCTTCGACCTCGATCAGTATAGAGACGGCGTGGAACAGGGGAGTTGTCGATGTCCGAATCAGGGGCAACAGCGCTTCGGCCATGATGATAGCCTCTTTTCGGACTTCCTCACTACCATCAATCATGATATGAAATAGGCAAATAGCTGCATAATAGAAGTTGTTATGTTTGAGCAAGTCCGCAAACAGAGAAAGCGTGTCTTTATTGATCCCTCCTTTCTCATTATATAGAGCGTTGAGATGATAGACCAACGCTACCTCGGCCAATGTCGCCCTGTCATTCGATGCTTCGCCCTCTTTGCGAGCCTGATCCAGATAATCACGGCATTCAAGCGAGGCGCCCCGATATGCCGTCAGCAACCCCAGACTCTGAAACAGCTTTCCGTAATTGCGGCTCTTATCACCCACTGGAAACATCTCAAGAGCTTTGAGAAAGAAATCCCTGGCTTCCCGGTAGTCCCCCTGCCAATTATGCAAGTTACCGACAGAAATATAGTAATCGCGGAAAAAAGCGCGGTCGTAGCGCGTTGGCCGACTGTTGAGGTATTTCTGAAGCCAGTACTCAGCCTTCTGGTATTCGGCCAATCGCCCAAGACTCGACATTATATTTGCGTATATGCCGGGAAGTTTGAAAAAATCCGACGGATCCTGACAATATTTGACAGCCGTCTTGCCATATCGAATGGCCTTATTATATTCCGCCAACTCGAAGTAAAGGAGTGATAGGTTAGTCAGAGGCAGAATGGCATCCGAAATCCGCTTTTCTTCTTTAAATAATTCGAGGGCAACTAGAAAATTCTTCTCGGCGGCAATCAACTCTCCCCGTCTCCAATTGATTATTCCCAATACGACATTAATCTTGCCAACCTCAACCTTTTGACCGCATGCGTCAGCCCGACCCAACAGTTCCTTAAGCGTTGTTTCTGCCGACTCCAGATTCCCTCTGGCATACATTATCCAGGCTCTATTGCGTAGTATGGAGAATTCTGATTTTTGGTCGTCCAGTGACTTGGCGGAAACCAGACCTCTGTCAAGTAGCGCTTCGGATTCATCATACCTGCCTGTCAGCATATATTGATAATTGAGCTCGATCAGCAAGCTCAGGTCATCCGGCGACGAAATGTTAGAGATAGGCAAAACCTGCTCATAATACTCGATCGCCTCAGCCGTGCGGCCAAGACCGGCAGCTAGACTGCCCAATTCGCGAAGGAGTCTTTTGCCAACCGATTTTGCCGCTTCTTCGGGCAATGATGCGAGCCCCTTTTTCAAATGCTTGAGAAGAAGCAAAGCCCTCATAAAGTGACCATCTCTTCTCAATTTCAGCGTCTTCGAAATGCCTTTCTCAAAATCGGCCTGGCTCGTAAGCGCGACACTCCATAAAACGCCTGATACATCTGTTGATATCTCCTCCAGAGCGATAAAAGTCTTTTCCAGCAAGTCGTCGGAAATATCCAGTTGCCAGTAATCACCGTATTTATTGATCTCCGCCTCACGGATAAGAGACAGGAAAAGGTGCAGAGCCGACAATCTCCGGGACTTATAAGCCTGCGCGAAATCAGCCACTAACTCATCGCAGAGACCAAAGAGCCTGTTCCGTTCCGACAGAAATCCTTGAAAAGTGCTTTCACCTTTAATCAAACCAGTCCGTTCCGTACGGAATCTGGTTATCAATTGCATCGCCAGCAGATTCCTGAGTGCGCTTCTGAATTGTGAGGTGTCAATAATTTCATACTGGAGAAGGGCTTCCAGCAAACCGCGGGGTCTCTGAGACGGATCCGGCCTGGTCAGCCCGGCGGCCAGTTTAGCCAGTTTTTCGATCGGGAAATCAGGAACCTCTTCACCCCGCCGGGAAGGGATAGCGTCCGTCTCGAGATATTTCCGCAGAGATACCCCAAACGAAAAATTGTCTGATTGAGGCAGGATGATTTCATTCTCCATGATCTCGGGGGCGATATGCTCCGGGGTACCGAAAATACGAGAATGGGGGTCGGAATACGATTGGGTGAGGAAATCCAGATCGGATAGGATCACCCTGGGCTCAGCCCCGGCCAGATTAACCTGATAATTCTCAAATTTTAAATCGCCATGAACCAAACCGAACAGGTGCAAATAGTCAACAATCAGTGCGCTCTGGATAAGGATTGTGGGAAACCGGCCCCAAAAATGATGCGGTGTCAGAGAATGCCACTGAGTCTGGTCAAGATAAGGATACTCAATGAAAAGTGTCCCATTTTCCGCATGCCGCCCGGTGGCTCTGAGAACCCGTAAGGTCTTGAGCTCCTGCTGACAGGCAAATGACTCAATCAAAATCGAAATTTTCCTGTCCTGATCCAGCGCCCCGCCCTTTGAGGGAATCTTAAGGAAATGCCTCTCGCCTGTGGTCCGTTTGGTGCCTATCCAGGACTGACAGAGCGAATTTTCCGAGACCAAGTTCTCTAAGGCATATATTTTCGAGTATGGTTTGCTACCCACAGTCCTTACCTGGCGGCATTGTTTTCCGGTAATGGCTTGCCACAATACTTCGTGAGGAAGTCTTCTTTGTTAGGATAAATATAACGGATTTGCCGAAAAAGGCAAATAAAATGGCAAATATTTTAAAGTTCTACTGACAGGTTCTGACAGGGGTAGTAACGATATTATGCTCAAAGAAACTACCCGTGGCGCCTGCCATGTTTATCCATTAGGGATAAAAAAAGAGGGTGGGGTAAGTTCGTGGTAGAGGGGGCTAAGAAACTACCAGTGGCAACCTACCCCAGTCCCTCGGGTACTACTTATATATAATAATATTCGTCAAAAATCAAGTAAAAAACATATTAACCAAGCATTTTTTTCTGATTTTACATTAACGCCTTGGTTTTCCAAATTATCCTTTTCAATTCCATCAAATACTTCATTCTCAAACTTGTCGGCCCTCTCGCTATCGAGATTCTAAAATATTAACGAGTTTCAATCAGTAAATGTTCCCCGATTCCAGGAATTTCCTGCAAATAATTTCTCGGCTTATCACCCTTACTCTTTGCAACTTTCTCCCCATGGGTGGCTTGATTTATTCATGGCAAGCATGTTATTTTCCTGCCTGAAGAAATCTGTTAATAATTCATGGAGGAGTAATGGCACCCGAAATCGTCGGTTTCGAAAAATATGTTGCCGCTCTGGTCACATTTGGCGCGATTGTCCTGATCGGTTTTATTATCCAGATTCTAATCAGCACCCGTCTGCAGAAAATAGTCGCCAAAACACATTGGAAAGGCGATGATGTCATTATCGAGGGGCTGCGCGGGAGAATCATTATCTGGTCGGTCATAATCGGCCTCTATGCCGCCCTGCCGCTCCTGCATTTCCCGGCCGAGTATCACCGGATTATCGAAAAAATCCTGCTGGTGCTGGTGATACTCTTCATCACTCTGGCCGCGTCATCCATCATCAGCGGTTTCATTCGGGCTTATGCCGGAGAGCCGAAAGGGGAAATATTCTCTACTTCCATTTTCTCTATCTTTGCCAAAATAGTGGTGATTTCCATCGGTCTGATGATAGTATTACAGGCGCTGGATATTTCTATCACCCCGCTGCTGACCGCCTTGGGAGTCGGCGGCCTGGCCGTAGCTCTGGCCCTTCAGGATACTCTTGGCAATCTCTTCGCCGGATTGAATATTCTTTTTTCCGGAAAGGTGAAGAAGGGTGACTATATCAAACTACAAAGCGGTGAGGAGGGGTATGTCGTCGATATCACCTGGCGGAATACGACTATCCGCCAGCTGGCCGATAATTTTGTGATTATCCCCAACTCCCGGCTGGCTTCATCGATCACCACTAATTATAACCTGCCTAAATCCGCTCTGACCGTGAGCATGGGCCTTGGGGTTGCCTATGATAGCGACCTCGAAAAAGTGGAGCGGGTAACTCTGGCAACGGCCCGTGAAGTGCTGCGTGAGATCGAAGGAGATGAACCGGAAGAGGAACCATCGCTCCGTTTCCATACCTTCGGTGATTTCAGCATCGAGCTGACCGTTGCGCTCTATGTGAAAGAGTATTCCCGCCAATTTATAATCAAACATGAGTTCGTGAAACGGCTGCATAAGAAATACCGCGAGGAGGGCATTGTCATTCCTTTCCCGGTAAGAACGCTGGAGTTTGCCAGGGGAGTGAAAAATCCTCTCGATAATAATAATCCGGATAATTAATAGCACCGGCATAAATCAATAATTGACTTAATCAGCCCAATTATTATCTTAAATGCCGATGAGTTCTTTTGACCAAATACTCCTCCAGCAAGTGGAACTGGCTCTCATGGAAGATGTCGGGCCGGGGGATATTACCACCCTCGGGTGCATTGAAGAGAAACCCGCCGCTGCGGAAATCGTCGCCAAATCAGAGGGGATTTTGGCAGGTCTGTCGATAATGGAGGCGGTTTTCAGGAAGCTGGATGGCAAAATTGAGGTCAAAAGCGATAAAGGGGACGGCCTGCCCTTTGACCACGGTGATACCATCGCTGAAATAAGAGGAAACAGCCGCGCAATTATGACCGGTGAGCGGACAGCCCTCAATTTCCTGGGACATCTCTCCGGTATCGCCACTCTGACCGGGAAATTCGTGGAAAAAGTAAGTGGGACCAAAGCCATCATCCTTGATACTCGCAAAACAACCCCCGGCCTGCGCTATCTGGAAAAGTATGCTGTCGCCTGTGGCGGGGGCGAGAATCATCGTTTCGGCCTTTTTGACATGGTGCTGATAAAGGACAATCATATTGCCGCCTGCGGCTCTGTAGCCGGGGCCGTAGAGAAGGTCCGAAAATTCCTGGGCTCGCCGGAATTCAAAAAGAAATATGTGATTGATCCTTCGCGAGTTGTGCTCGAAGTCGAGGTGGTCAGCGAAGCACAATTGAAAGAAGCGGTGGATTCCGGTATCAAGCGGCTTCTTCTGGATAATCAGTCACTCGAGAGCCTGGCCTTGCTGGTAAAATGCGCCCGCTCACTTGCCGGTGATTTGAAACTGGAAGCCTCGGGGAATATGAATCTTGATAATGTTGCGGCAGTGGCCAAAACAGGGGTCGATTATATCTCGATCGGCGCCCTGACCCATTCGGCCACATCAGCCGACTTCTCACTCAGGATTGTGGCTTAGATGTACACCCGTAATCCCGAATTGCTGGCCGACAAAGCCCTGGAAAAAATGCGCGCCCATCCGGGTCAGACGACCGATCCGCTGAAGCTGGCGAAAATCTTTAAAGTCACCCGCGAGCATATCATCGGCGCCGTGGGATTGCTGCGCTGTTGGGGCTACACCATCCGGGCCGACCGCCATGGACATTATGCCTTTGTTTCAGCGCCCGATAATTTCCTTTCCACCGAGATTTCCTATCGCCTGAATACCCGCCTTATCGGGAAAAAGATATATGCCTATCAGTCCGTGCAGTCGACCAACGCCATCGCCTCGCAACTGGCTTCCGCCGGGGTGCCGGAGGGAACTCTCGTAATCGCCGAACATCAGACCCGCGGACGCGGGCGTTTGGGTAGGGAATGGTACTCGCCGAATAAAGTCGGCCTCTATTGCTCCATAATTCTTTACCCCAAAATTCACCCAACCCAGGCCCCCGGGATATCTCTTCTGACTGCCGCCGCTCTGGCCGACACCATTGCTTCTTATGATGATATCGATGTCAAGATCAAATGGCCCAACGATATTCTCATTTCCGGCCTGAAAGTGGCCGGAATCTTGACCGAACTCTCCGCCGAAATTGATAGGGTGGAGTATGTTGTTGTCGGCGTAGGAGTTAATGTCAATCAAAAAAGAGCCGATTTCCCGGATCATTTGAAAGATACGGCCACTTCCATTAGAATCGGCGCCAAGGAGAATATCCTTCGGGTGGAATTCCTCCAGAAATTCCTGCGCAATTTTGAGAAGGAATATGCCGCATTCAAAAAATCGGGACTGCAGGAGACCAGAAAAAAAATACTCAAATATTCCTATCTGCAGGATAAAGAAATAAAGCTGAAAATCGGGCGTAAAGTCATATCAGGAATCGTAATAGATATTGACCGGACCGGCCAACTGGTAATAGATACCAGAGATGGGATCATGGCTTTTAATGCCGGAGAAGTCTCCACCCATTAAATAATCAGGTCTGAATATGTGAAATTATTCACTTGAATTTTTGGGCGAATGCCGTATATTAAAGTGGATATTTTTGATGCCCTTTGAAAGGTGATGTTTCGATGTATTCAGCCAAGGTTATTGAGCATTTTCAAAATCCGCGCAATGTCGGCGAAATAAAAGATGCCGACGGCGTCGGTACCGTGGGTAATCCTTCATGCGGCGACATCATGGCGATGTATATCAAAGTTGAGAATAATATCATTACCGATATCAAATTCAAGACCTTCGGGTGCGGTGCGGCCATTGCGACCAGTTCCATTACTACCGAAATGGTGAAAGGGAAGACCGTTGATGAAGCCGAGAGGCTGACTCGCAATGATGTTGCCGAGGCGCTCGATGGTCTGCCGCCGATCAAAATGCACTGCTCCAACCTGGCTACCGATGCTCTCCGGGCGGCCATAGAGGATTACCGTTCCAGACAAGACGGGAAGAAGCAGTGAATCGGATTCGGGCCATCACTCTTTTTCTCATCGTGCTGTCATTGTTGCTTTCGGGTTGTATTAAGCGAGTGGAACGACCCGCTCGGGGTGAATTCCAACGCTATTATCCCCTTAATCAGTGGGATCAGTATCAGTACAGCGGGCCGCTCGGGAAAGCGGTCGTATCGGGCAATGTCAACGAGCTTTACACCATCACTTATTACGACAGCACCGGCCGGATTCAGTACTGGAAAGATTTCCTCAAAAGCGATCGCGGCGCCGGATGGAAGAATATGGTTTTCGCCGTGAAAGATGCCCCCGCGCTCCATTTTGAACCGGCCCTTCCCTTTGTCCCCTGGTCGCACACCGTCGGCGACACGCTCCTTTTCTCGGCCGCCGAAATCATGGGCGATTCGCTCAACACCCATCGCCGTATTCAGGTGGAATACGAGATTCTCAGCGCCGGCCCGGTCATAACTCCGGCCGGAACTTTCAACGATTGTATCCAGATGAGAATGTCATATAAATCGCTTTACAGCAAGCGCGGGAATTATAACGGTGACAGCTACTGGTGGTTCGCCCGCGATATCGGACTGGTGAAATATATCATTTTCGAGGGGACCGGACAGCTCCTCTCGGCCAAAGTTGACGGCAAAACCTATCCATAATTTCGCCAAATTTGGGAGAGTGCAACTGTGATTAAGATTACTAAAGAGATGACAATCGGGGAGATTATCGAGGCGGTGCCTCAGGCCGGCACAGTCATACAAAAATATTTCCATGGCGGCTGTTTTGACTGCCCCGGGATGAAATTGGAAACGCTCGAAATGGGCGCCATGCTTCACGGTCATGATGTCCAGACTATCATTGATGAACTAGAGCAGCTGGCGGCCCAGCCGTAAGAATCTGCTTTTCTCCTAAGACAGGATGTCAATTAATGCCGGAACTACCCGAAGTTGAGACTGTTGTCCGGGGGCTCCGCCGAACCGTCCTGAATCAAATCATTGATTCCCTCTATATAAATTCCCCCCGGATCGCCCGAGCTTATTTTGAGGGGGATATTGATAAACTTCGCGGCAAGAAATTCATCGCTATCCGGCGGCGAGGGAAAAATATCTTGATGGACTTGTCCGATGGGCACACCCTCTGGGTGCATCTGAAAATGACCGGCCATTTCTATTATCTTCCGAAAAAAGCGCCCATTGATAAACATGACCATCTGATTTTTTATTTCCGGGATAGTCATTATTCACTCCATTTCAACGACTATCGCCGCTTCGGGCGCGTTCGACTCCTGAAAACAGGCGAGCTTTCTTCCCGGCAAGGATTGAATGATCTGGGGCCGGAACCGCTGGAAATCAAGCCTGATGCTTTTATTGCTCTTTTTCGCTCTGCCAAACGAATGATAAAACCGGCGCTCCTCGACCAGACTTTTCTGGCCGGACTGGGGAATATCTACGCCGATGAAGCTCTCTATTTGGCCCGGATTCATCCCAAAAGAAGCACCGATTCTCTACCTAAAAAGAAACTCGAAGAACTCTACCGGGCAATACAACAAGTGCTCCGAAAAGCTATCAATAAGATGGGGACCTCGGTGGATACTTTCGCCGGGGTTGATGGGAAACCGGGGGGATTCCAGCATTATCTTAAAGCCTATGGCCGCGAGGGGGAGCCCTGTTTTCGGTGCGGCGCGGCGATAAGACGGCAGAAGATCGGCTCCCGGTCGGCCCATTACTGCCCCCGCTGCCAGCGCCTCAGATAATAATCATTAATCCGTCCCATCCATCCCATTTTCAGCCGGTGCTCACGTCGTATAGTCAATCGGGCCGGATTCGGGGTGAAGCTTGAACTCGAATACTTTCAGGATAGTCATGAATATGGCCGTAATAAGCGGCCCCAGGACAATACCGATCAAGCCGAACATTGCCATCCCGCCCATAATGGAAAAAAACATCAGGAAAGTATGCATCTGGGTCTTGCCGCGAAATAGAAGCGGACGGACGAAATTATCGACCTGGCTTATCACCACCGTGCCGATAAACAATGTCAGAATTCCTTTCACCGGCGAGCCGGCCAGAATTAGAATAAGACCAGCCGGGATATAAATCAGAAAAGGCCCCAGAATAGGCAGGAACGACAGAAATCCCATCACCGCGCCCCAGAATACGGGCGAGGAAATACCCATGATCGCGAAGAGGATGCCGCCGAGTGAGCCCTGTATGATCGCCATCACCACCCCGCCGTACATGGTTCCCTCAACAACTTCTTTGAGATAAGAATAGGTAACTCCCACCTGGTCGGAACTCAGCGGGGTCATCCGTTTGAGAAATGAAACCACCTTGTTGCCGTCACGGAAAAAATAATACATGGCAAATATGGTCAGGAAAAATTGAAAAATGGTCTTGGTGATATTGGCGACAACCGTGGTTGCCTTGGCGCCGATCACAGTCGTGACAGTAGTGATTATATCTTTGATGGTTGACTCGAAATTTATCTTGGCCAAGTCCGGATAGGCGGCATAGAGTTTCAATCTGATTTTGTCGAAAAACGGTGCTACCCGCGCAAGATAGTTGCTCAACTCCCCGCTTTCATAAAGGGTGTTGACACGATTGAACGCATCAGAAGCTTCGCCGACCAGATTGGCCAGAATGTACAGCGCCGGGCCGATAATCACAAAAAATACAAAAATACATATCAGCAGCGCCGCCCAGCCGGGCGATTTGACTTTCCGGTTGACCCGCTTATAGAGAGGATAAAAGACAATCGCCAGGATCGCCCCCCAGGCGATGGGAATAAACAGCGGCGCCATCATTTTATAGAAGAGATAAAAGAAGATGGCGACTATCAGAAGAAATAACGAGATAAGAAAATATTCTCTTTTCATAATAATCAAACTCCGTTTGGAAAAAGATTGCCTAAATTGAACCGCAATGCAAGAATATTTTTCGGCTTTTGACGCTCTCGTGATATATTATCCAAAAATCAAGGATAGAAAATTATGGAAAGCAGAATCAGCAAAGAACTGAAACTTCAGTTTTCTCCGGTGGCGATTCTTTTCAGCAACGACCAGCCGGATGAGGCAATTCAATTCAAAAAAGGCAAATGGGGATGTGTCGTGTCGATGCTCACCGCTGCGAGCAGAGGGAAAACCGCCGTTATCAACCGCGAAACCTGCGGCTGTCTGGGGGGAAAAGTCGGCTTGTGCTTTGGCGATGCCTACCGCGAGTTTCCCGGTGGAATCGAGTATTTCCTCTCGACCGGGCGGGGTGAGGGGCACCGCGAGGGTGAGGCATATATCAAAACACCGGAACTGGCCAGAACGAAAATTGCCCAGATGCCGATTACCGACATTCCGTTTACCTATGTCATTTTCAGGCCGCTGGAATTGGTGGATGAGACCAAAGAAACTCCCGTCCTGATCTGTTTCTATGCCAATCCCGACCAGATTTCCGCCCTGACCGTTCTGGCCAATTATGGGAAACCGGGGATCGACAATGTCATTGTCCGCTTTGGCGCCGGATGTCACAGTATCTGTATGCTGCCGTATCATGAATCATTACGGGAGCAGCCGCGGGCGGTCATGGGGATGTTCGATATTTCGGCCCGGCCGCAGGTACCCCCGGATATTCTAAGTTTCACAGTCCCGTTTGCGATGTTCAAAGAGATGGAATCCGATCTGCCGGGAAGTTTTCTGGAAAAAGAAGCCTGGCATAAGGTCCGCGCCCGTATCCCCGATCCGAACAAGAGCCTATAGAAAAACAGCGGCGAAAATCCTCGCCCCCGTAATATCTTGTTAAACAATCAATTCCGGCCAAGGGAGTTGATTGTCCTCAAGAATTCATATTCACATAAACTATTTTCCCTTGCAGATTACATTGACCGCGCTTAAATTTATTTAAGCATCCTGACACCAATCGATAAATCTAAATTTTGCTGGAGACCATATGGAATCCGATGCAGGTGAAGGAAAAACGGAATCCTATCCAATGTTAACTAAAGGCACTCTCATTGGTCATTATAAGGTTGTAGAGAAGATCGGCGCCGGTGGGATGGGTGAGGTGTACCTTGCTGAGGACACCGAGCTCAACCGGAAGGTAGCCCTCAAATTCCTTCCCCCTCATCTTTGTCAGGATGCTGACTGCCGCGCCCGGCTCAAACGAGAAGCACAAGCCGCCGCCAAACTCGATCACCCCAATATCATACAGGTTTATGAAGTCTCGGAATACCAAGGGCGACCCTTTTTTGCTATGCAGCATATTGAAGGCGAATCGCTGGCCGATTTTATCAAGAAGCGGGATAATTCTATTCAGAAGATCATTGATCTATCAATCCAGATCTGCGAAGGACTGAATAAAGCTCATCAAGCAGGAATAATTCACCGAGATATTAAGCCTTCTAATATTCTGATTGACCATGATGGTAGAGCAAAGATTCTTGATTTCGGCTTGGCAGCTATCAGAGGGGACAAAAAACTCACTAAGACTGGTTCAACCATGGGGACATTGCATTACATGTCCCACGAGCAGACGCGTGGGGAGGAAGTTGACCAGCGGTCGGACATATTCTCTTTCGGGGCTGTCCTATATGAAATGATCACTGGCCATCTGCCTTTCAAGGGTGACCATGAACCAGCCATTATATATTCTATCGGATATGAAGAACCGGAGCCTCTGGCACGCTATAAGTCCGACGTTCCAGATGAACTCCAGCGCATTGTAAGCAAAGCACTTGCTAAGGATAAGAATCTGCGGTACCAGCATGCGGACGAGATAGCGGCAGATTTGAAAAGAATCAGCCAACAATCTGAATTTTATGTTCTGATAAAAGGGCCTTCCATTGCGGTGCTCCCATTTGCCAATTTGAGTTCTGACCCGGAACAAGAGTATTTTTGTGACGGCATGGCCGAGGAAATAATCAATGCCCTTTCACAATTGGAAAACCTGCGGGTTATCGCCCGAACCTCCGCCTTTTCGTTTAAGGGCAAAAACGAGGATGTCCGCGAAATCGGGCGAAAGCTCGGAGTGGAAACGCTGTTGGAAGGCAGTGTTCGCAAGGCAGGCAACCATTTGCGAGTAACGGCGCAACTGATCGTAGTAAAAGACGGTTCTCATCTCTGGTCGGACCGATATGACAAGGAAATGAAGGATGTTTTTGCAATTCAAGATGAGATATCTCTTGCGATTGTGGAGAGACTGAAAATCAATCTGCTGGGAAATGAAAGGGGCAACATGGTAAGAATTCGAGCCCACAACGTTGAGGCCTACAATCTCTATTTGCAGGGTCGTTACTACTGGAACAGAAGAATGCCCAAGGAGATCAGAAAGGCGATCGCCTTTTTCGAACAGGCAATTGCGAAAGACCCGGATTTCGCCCTCGCCTACTCCGGCTTGGCCGATTGCTACAGTATGCTGAATCAGGCCTGGGACCTTTCTCCCGTTGAGGCCTTTTCGAAAGCCAAGGCGTTGGCCTTAAAAGCACTTGAAAAGGACGAATTGCTGGCCGAAGCCCATGCCTCGCTGGCATTCATAGCACGCAACTATGATTGGGATTGGCCAAAAGCGGAACGTGAATTCAGGCAGGCTATTGAGTTGAACCCCGGATATGCCACCGCACATCATTGGTATGCCATGCAATTACGGTCTATGAAACGGACAAAAGAAGCGATGGAAGAAATCCGGAAGGCTCAAACACTTGACCCGCTTTCTGTGATCATCAGAGTCGCTTACGCATTGATTCTCGACGAGCGGGGCGAGCTTGCTGCGGCGGAGGAACAATGCCAGGAAATCCTGAACATGGATCCGACTTCTCCCCTGGGACACTTTGCCCGGATAGGTATATATACACGGCGCGGGATGCACGATGAGGCCACCAGGGAGTATTTGGAATTTGCGGCTGTTTGGAAAGGTTATGACTCCAATGATCTTGCAGCACTAAGAAAAATATACCGGGAATCAGGGTATCATGCCTGCTGGCAAAAACATGTTGAATTGCTGAAGCAATACGCTGGTCAACGCTATATTCCTGCTGTCGCCATAGCGGCAGCCTATGCCCGGCTGGGCGAATCGGATCAGGCCTTTGAGTGGCTCGAAAGAGCATATCAGGAACGCTGCCCTAGAATGGTAGACCTCGGAACTGATTCGGATTTCGGCGATCTTATCTCGGACCAACGGTTCGCCGCTATGTTAAAGAAAATGGGACTGGATGCATAATAAACTTTCGGCGGCATCAGCGCCGCCAAGGCGAGGATATTGACCACTATGCCGGACAGCGATCCGAACGACATTACCCGATCGCACGTTCAACTCGCACACGGCAACATAATCGGGCACTACCGGATCATCGAGAAGATCGGATCCGGCGGGATGGGAGAAGTCTATCTCGCCGAGGACACTGAACTCAATCGTAAGGTCGCTCTTAAGTTCCTCGCTTCACATCTGTGCCGGGATGCCGACTGCCGAGCCCGATTCAGACGTGAGGCTCAGGCCGCGGCTAAGCTTGATCATCCCAATATCATTCAAGTGCATGAAGTAAGTGAGTATAGTGGCCACCCATTTATTGCTATGCAGTATGTGGAAGGCTGCTCGTTGAAAGACTATATCGCGCAACAAAAACTTTCTCTCCCGAGGATTCTCGAATTAGGTATGCAGATTTGCGATGGCTTAGAGGCGGCTCACAAGGCGGGTGTAATCCATCGGGATATCAAGCCGTCGAACATCCTAATCGATTCCCACGGCCGGGCTCGGATAGTCGATTTTGGTCTGGCCGCAGTCAGGGGAGCCGATCATTTGACCAGGACTGGTTCGACTCTGGGAACCCTGCATTATATGTCTCCCGAACAAACTCGGGGAGAGTCCATGGGTGAACCGTCGGATATCTTCTCCTTCGGCGTCGTGCTATATGAGATGATTGCCGGTCAATTACCCTTTAAGGGAGAACATGAACCGGCTATTCTACATTCAATTGGATATGAGGAGCCTGAACCGCTGGCGCGCTTCAGGGCGGGCATACCCGATGAGCTGCAACGAATCATCGGCAAGATGCTTGCGAAGCAGAAAAATGAACGATACCAGCATGCCGATGACCTGCTGGCGGACCTTAAACATGCGGCATCATTGCTTGGTAGCTTTCCCGGTCTTCGAAAGCACCGGCTGCGTGTTGTTGTTCCGTCGATCATAGCGGTCGGCGTCTTAGTACTGGCTCTGGTCTTAAAACCATGGAAATTTGAGATATCGCCCACGCATGAAACGCAGGCCTCCACAAACTGGCTGGCGGTGATGTATTTTGACAATATCACCGATCCTGCCGATTCTAAACGTCTCGGCGAAATAGCTACCAATTTATTGATCACCGGATTGTCTCAGTCTGAATATGTGAAAGTAATGTCAAGCCAGCGTCTCTATGATCTGCTCAAGCAGATGGGCAAGGAGGGAGTTAAGACGATCGACCGAGCGACCGCCTCACAAATTGCCCGAAAGGCGGAAGCCAAATGGATGCTGACCGGCTCGATATTGCAGAGCGAACCGCGAATCGTGCTGACTTCGCAATTGATCGACGTTGCCAGTGGAGGAGTGATCGCCAGCCAGCGGGTCACCGGGAATTCGGGTGAAGATATCTTTGCCGTCATTGATCGCTTAACGGAAGATGTAAAGAAGAGCAGCGCCTTGCCGGCGACAGTCAGAACTGAATCGTCTGTGAAGATTGCCGACGTTACAACCCATTCGCCTGAGGCGTACAGGCATTACCTCGAAGGACTTGAGTATTGGAATAAGTACTATAATGAAGAAGGTCGGAGCTGCATGCATGAAGCCATTGAATACGATTCGACATTTGCCGATGCCTATGCGATGCTGGCCATGATGTCTGACTTCGGTACCCCTGAATTTGAGAAAGCTATAACACAGGCCATGAAATATGTCGACCGGGCCAGCGACCGGGACCGCCAGCGTCTTACATCCATGCTAAACGCCTTGCAAGGCAATTATGACGAAGCGATTGCCGTTACACGAGACTATCTCGTCCGCTACCCGGATGACAAGGAATTCTGGTATGGACTCGCGGGTATGTACAGTGGGTCAGGCAGAGCCAGGAATTCTGACTCTATCATTGTGTGCTGTAATCGTGCGTTAGCCCTTGACCCCAATTTTCGCATGGCGCAGAACCTGCTGGCGTATGCGCTTGATGAGTCGGGTCGGCACAAAGAAGCAATTGACGCTATCAATAAGTATATCCAACTGGCTCCCAATGAAGCTAATCCTTACGATTCGCGCGGAGATCTGTACGCGGCGTCCGGAAAACTTGATTCCGCTCTGGATTCATATCAGAAAGCTCTCTCAATTAAGCCTGATTTTCAGGAGTCGCTCAAGAAGAAAGGCTATATGTATATGTTCCTGGGTCAATATCCGCAGGCAGAGAATGCCTTCCGCTCCTATTTTTCCAACCTCGGCAAGCCGGCGCGAGGTTATTGGCGCGCCTCGTTAACATATATATCGATTTATCGCGGAAAATTCCGTGAGGCGCTGCGGATCGCCGATGAATGCATTGCCGCCAACAAAGTAGACGACCTGGAAAACACAAACAATCCTCATTGATCAATTGAAAAGAGATGCCGAGTCGAAAAAAGCCTTTGATGTTGAACAATACTGGGATGCCAAGGGAGAAATAGCGCTCTACGCAAAGAACTATGCCGGGGCCGTTGAGTACTTGGCCAGGCGCGACAGCGTGGCGTCTGCCGCGATCGGAAGCCGAGCACTGGCAGAAGCGTATCTTTGGTCCGGAGACAAATCCCGGGCTATCGATATCCTCGAAAAGAATCAAATGAAGTACGACCAGAATCGCGTCTTTGACGGAGCGTATTCTGTGAAGGGGTATTATCTGCTGGGTTGCGCTTATGATGAGATCGGCGCACGCAATAAGGCTCGTGCTGCTCTGGAACAATTCCTGACCATCTGGAAAGACGCCGACCCGGGGATCAAGGAGGTCGAAGACACTAAGGCGCGGCTGACCCGCCTGAAAGCGAAGTCATAGAGGTGATTTGTGTGTCCTGACGACGACAAGACCCGCACCCATATGACCCTGATTAATGGCACGATGGTGTCACACTACCGGATTATCGAGAAGATCGGCGCCGGTGGGATGGGGGAAGTGAACCTGGCGGAGGACGCTGAAATGAAGATATATGGGAATCTGGTGGGTTGACCTTCGGGTTCTGACAATTATTTTATTTCGAAAAAATGGCTGGCTAATGCTTATATTTGACATGATTGAACCCTTAGCCAATGAATTGGATGGAGTTTTCAGATGCCGGAGTTCTCGGAAGCTGAGAAACAGCTATTAATCGGGGTTAGGAGCATTGTGCTCAGGAGGGAGTCACCCGATAAATCCGCGCTTGATGATTTCGGGAAACGATTCTTCGATAATGATCTTGTGGACTGGACAGAAGCCTACGAAAGCCTGAAGGCGAAGGGTTATCTTCAATTCGACAACTGTCTTTACTCCTTATCGGACGAGGCTGCCAGGCTGGCGACCGAGTTTCGCAAAAAGAAAATGAGTTCCGGCTTCGATGAATGGATGATCAAATCCTGTGACTGCAAAGCCTACTCGCGTTTCTGTGAACTTGTGTACGGTATCGACCTCTGCCAGTTCAGCATGGTCGATAAGGAACAATTGGATAAACTTCTGGAAGTACTTGATCTGACTCCCGCTAACAGAGTGCTCGATCTCGGTTGTGGAGTGGGCAGTATCACCGAATACCTATCCGACAGGACGGGAGCGAAAATCACGGGAGTGGATTTCGCAGAGGGTGTTGTCGACCGAGCGAACAAACGGACCGCGATGAAACGGGACCGATTGTCTTTCCGCGTCTGTGATATGAATGAGCTCAATTTCCCTGCCAACTCGTTCAACACTATCATAGCGATAGACACACTCTATTTCGTTGATGATCTCGATGAGACGGTAGGGGCAATGAAAAAAATCATTGGTAATGCCGGACAGATGGGCGTGTTCTACAGCCAGATAATCAAGCCGGATGACTCGAGAGATCTTCTCGATGCGGATTCCACCAGGCTCGCAAAGGCACTGCGCAATAGTGGGCTTCCATACAGGACATGGTGTTTCACGGAAAATGAGTATGAGATTTGGCGCAAAGAGAAGAAAATAGCTGAGGAATTGAAAGCGGACTTTAAGAGCGAGGGATATATGGATTTATGCGAAAGCCGAACCAAGGAGGCGGAACATCTGCTTGAAATAATCAAGGATAAGCGGGAAAGCCGACACCTTTACCACATAAAATCTGTCGGCTTCCAGGATTAGACCGATACTCATAAACATATGCATGATCCATTTTCTTTGAAGGAACAATGGGTATGCTCCCACAATGAAATATTTCTGATATCCCTTCTTGGTGCTTCTTCATGACCAAACGGACGGGTGGCCGCCATGTTCCTCCTGCAGCGAGGTGCGGATAAAAATATCATGACCGAATTATGCCGCGACCCCGGCTGAGAAAGAATTCCTCCTATTTATCTTTATCTTTTCCCTTACTCTTAGGTTCTTTCTTGTGGTTGTCCTGTTTCCCCTCTGATTCCGATGAATGCTTGGCCCCTTTCATCTCTTTGGCAATCACTACAAATGAATCACCGCGGCCTCTCAGCTTGACTATGTTCTCCGGCGCATACCGATAATGCTCAGACACAAAGCGAAGATTGACCAGATTAATAATGTCATTATCGGCAAGCGCAATATGCGCCCATTCCGTCCGTTTCCTGTTCTTGAAATAGCCGTAGGCTTTGCCATAGGGCGGACCCGGGTCTTCCTTCAGAACGATATAGAAAATCTCGGGACTTAATCCATAGTGCAGAGTTATCTGCATCCAGCTTTTGCCGCCCAGGCGCATGTCAACTATTACTTTCGGCTCTACATGCACTTTGCGCGCCAGGAAAAAGATCACAGGCAGCTCCTCCTCGGGTAATTTTCTTTCCCTGACAACTACTACCTCTCTTTCCGGCACATGGAAATATTCTCCGATCGCCAGATGAAATCCGCGTAATCCCTCATCATCAATGGAAACACCCAGATTTACTCCGGAGCGGGCATCGGTGGCAGTAATCACCATTGCCGCAAAGGTCAGAGCAATCAATCCCAATAATATCCTCACTTCTTTACTCCCTTTCATATTATTCCTCATATAATAAGCCTTAAAAATATCAATCAGCGCTCTTTTTCATATTTATCGACCGATTTTGGGGCAAAATCGATAAATTTCTTCAGCACTTTTTAGAACGGAAAGCAGATAGCCACATCTGTCGCCCCAAAACGGCGGTTGAATTGGTCATTCCATCGATCCTGGGCGACCGCTCCTGAAAAGGAGATTTTCGGCCTGATTTCAAGAACTGCATGCTCTTACAGTAACGGAGGCTGATAATCAATCAAGGCCCATTTTTTGAGTGATGTGCCGGCTATTGTAATATGATAAATTCTCTCTTTGACAATCCCGATCCCCTTCGATATCCAGATATCTTCGTCGCCGGTGGCATCAATAAAGCCCCAATGCGATGAAACCAGAAAACTGTTCCCGAAATTGCCCGCCGGGGTTGAGACCGTTCCCTTTTCAGTTACTCTGATCGTGTCATAAGGCGACATTCCAAAGGTCCAGAAACGCCCCAAAGCCAAAGGAAAGACATAAATTCTGTATGGATTTACGCCGGATGTGTCATGATAAAAGAAGACCGTGTCGTGGCTCTTATGCACATAGAATGAGTCTTCATAAGTTTTGTAATGATAGACCCAGATTATGGTATTGCGGTCGTCGCTGAGAGTTTCATTCCCTTCACACGCGACCAGAACGGTATCGTAAAGACCATTCAACGAATCGAATACCTGATATTTCCACCAGATATCGGACATGCTGGGGAATCCGGAGATCGATAGTGAGTCGACATCTTTTGGCGGGCCAACCGGGTCGTCATCGCACGAAACGATAAACGACAGACAGGCCAGTAAACAGATAATTAAAAGAAAAAACCTTCTCATAAATCCTCCCTTGACAAGGTTTATTATCCAATATTATAACGTTTCAAGCGGCCTGATGTAAATTTTTTTCGCGCCCGATTATTGGAAACCTCAAGGCCTTATCGGAGGGGACACTGATAGTCGATTAGCTCCCATTTTTCCACCGCGGCCATTTCCATCCAAAGTTAGTCCGGGTCTTGTTTCCCAATTTCAATAGGTCAAATCCCCTGCGCCTGTCCCGATCCCTTGGTCGGGGGATTCGACATTTCTTTCCACGCCACCGCCGGGCAGGGCACCAGCCCGCCGTGGCGGGCGCTCGTGCCATTTCAGGTTTTGTCAATTCTCCTGAAACATTTGACAATCAGAACCGATTATATATATTGGATACGGAACAGACAATCACCACCGGACTTGAATTCAGGGTGACCCGCCCTTTAGGCGGGTTGACTTGACTTTGAATCGGTGGTCAGCGACTCGTCACGGTTTGCTTAAATTATTGGGGGTGAACTGGTTTCGACGGGATCGGTGTGGGATTGTCGGCGTGCCGAGGGACTCCGGATTGCTCGTTAAACATCCGGTAACCACAATAAATGGCGAATACAACTACGCCATGGCCGCCTAGTCGAGTTTAACTCCTAGGGACCCGTTCCGCCGGTCTGCTGCCTTTCCGGGCCGGGTCGGAGCGTCGGACAGGAAGGCTCGGTCTGGTGACGCCCTTAAGCCGGACTTAAAAACAAGGGCTGGCTTCTCTGCTGGCCTGCCGCTCGGCAGGCAGGGAAGTGAGAAATAGAGAGCGGCTACGCACGTAGAGGACGGTCTGGCGCCTTTTTCGGACGGGGGTTCGATTCCCCCCACCTCCAAATATTTTTTGTTGACACCGAGAGTGTTGTGGTTTCATAATGTGATTAACAGTATTATCTTGTGTGTGTAAATTTATACATACTTATTGGAGGTTTTGGATGGACAAAAGATCAGCTGGCGTATACATGGTTATGCAAAAAATGGAGGGATTCAAAATCGATGAGTTGGATGACCGTGTATATCTTCAAAAGGTTATATATTTGCTGCAGCTATTAGGAATTAATCTGGGATTTCGATTCAGCTGGTATAAATTAGGGCCCTATTCAAATGACCTAGCAAAGACCGCTTATGGAATTAAGCAATGTATCAATGACTATCGCAATGAACTCGACAATGTGACAGTAAGGGAAGATGTTACTGCAAAAATAAACGAACTCAAAACGCTGCAGACGGCAAAGCCAGACGACATTGAACGACATAAATGGTTTGAGTTGGTGAGCTCTATTCATTATCTAAAGTACATTTCCACCACCGATCCTAATGACATAACTATTCAGAATATCACAGAACAGCTCAAGAGAGCTGGGAAATCCGATTTTGCCGATACGCATGTACGAGCAGCTTGGAATCAACTTGATCGCCTGGGGCTAATTGAGAATAAAAGCTTGTCCAGAATAGTTTAGGGGACTACTACTCTTGTCCAAAATCAACTTCAATGAGAAAATAATATGCGATAATACGCATGGTCCAGTCGGCATTTCGAAACTTGAACAGGATATTATAAACACAAGGACGTTTCAGCGACTCAAGAAGATTAAGCACTTAGGATTGGCCAGTTTGGTATTTCCGGGGGCAGAACATTCGCGATTTTCACATTCGATAGGCGTAATGCATATTATGTCTCGCTTTATTGATAAATTGAAGGAGGTGGGATGTGAACACCTGACTGGTGATAAAAGCGATGAGGTCAAACAGAAATTGAGACTTGCCGCGCTTCTTCATGATATTGGGCATTATCCACTATCGCATCTTGGAGAAAAAGCCTTCGAGTGGGTTGCCTATACTCAAGATGTCACAGATGTAAGATCAAAGGAAATCGTTGACAATCCCCCTTATGGTGCTTTAATAGAGGCGGGACGAGATCACGAAAACAAAAACGCCTCCCATGAAGCATTAGGGAAATTGATATTGACAGCCAAAGGAAGCGAAATAGGAAAACTACTGGAAGACAGATATGATCCTTCTGAGATAGCAAGGATCTTCAATACTGAAGATGTCGAAAATGATTTCTATATACAGTTAATCAGCAGCACTCTTGATTGCGATCGCTTGGATTATATGCTTCGGGATTCAATATCGACGGGTACACCATATGGGCAGATTGATCTTGAATACATTATTCAAAATATATTATGGAATTCCAATAAAGGCGATAAAGGTTTAATTTCATTTCATCGAAAGGCCATAACAGCAGTCGAGCATTTCATTTCCTCGCGATATTTTTTCTACAATATAATCTATCATAAGACCATTATGGGATTTGAATTGATGGCAAAGACGTTGCTTTTCTCGATGGTGAAAAACAAAGATTTCAAGAAAGGAGATTATGGAAGTATTGTCCACTCTCTTGACGATATAAAGAAAAAGATAAAGGACGATCCCAATTTCTTGGCGAATTTTAATGATGAATATTTTTGGTACTATTTGGAACTGTTTGAACCCAAAGAATTTTATCCTGGTGACACAATTTTAAGTAAACTGCGGGATAATCTGTTGACACGAATTCCTATGCGGCCTATATATAGCATTCGTACTGCAAAAACAATGCAGCACAGTATCGGGAGCGAGGAATATAACTTTGTAACAAAGCAACTAATCAAGAATACTGGCTTTTTAAAGCTCCTGGCTGATCAAAGGATCGATTTGAAACATATTGGAGTAGTTGAAAACTCTATTCAATTTGAAAAAGTCGGATATATGATTGATTTTGAGCATATTGAAAAGGTGATGCCTCAAGATAGACTTAAACTTGTCAAAATTGGCCAGGATGATAACATGCGTGAATTGATTACTATAAATGGCTCCTTAATGAATATTTTGAGCCAATATCAAATTTGCTTGGCGAATGTATATGCTCTGGCTGATAAAGGCAGTATTCTAGAGCAAAATCTCATTCAAGGTATCCATCATGTTGTAGATGAGAATTGCAATTGATAGAAGAAACGGGTAACTCTCGGTTCCGCTGTGGGACTGCGTGATTCATTACAGTTGATTGATATATGTGAAATTAGACAAATCGTTACTGTCCCCCAGCAAGCTGGGGGTTACCGGTTAAAACCGAACCCATTTCTGTCGGATCCCCGGCATACATATGATTCACCCCTTTTTCTTCGGGCGGGTGGCCCACCCTTGAGGGGTTTTTGATAAAGGCGCATATTCGAGATTAAGCAGTTTTTAACCTTTTGTCTTTCAATGCAAGTAATGGCACCCTGCGTCCGCTTGCCGGGGTTTTTCAGCACTCCCCAAGCTGTGGGCTACCATCTACTGACGCTCAATGGGTTATGGCCATTCATGGATTTGCAGGTCCGACAACATGAGGTGAGAGAACAATGGAATTGAAGCAACTACCGTGGATTAGACGAGAATGGCGGACAATCCCGAAGCAGAGGCTTATCGTGAAGATCCCGGTTTGGCCCATAGTCTGTGCTGTAGCATTGACGATTCTTTTCATCTACTCCATCAGTAAGTCTTGGTGGCCACAATCCTCAGGCTTCTATGAAAAGACGCTTTGGGATTGGGTAGATCTGTTAATCATTCCTGCAGGTTTGGCTCTGGGCGGAGTTCTATTTGCTCTACTTGAACGCAGGACGGAGTATGCTATTTCAGAGGACCGTGAACTACAACGAAATCTGGAGACATACCTTGATAGAATGGCGGAGCTGCTTCTCAACAAAGACATGCGCGCGTCAAGGTCGGATGCTGAGGTCTTGTGTGTAGCAAGAGCCAGAACGCATATTGCGCTTGAAGAACTGGATGGTCGACGAAAATCTGAAGTTGTGCGATTCCTGATTGAAATGAATCTGCTCGGCCTCCCGATGGCGAACGAGCACATCTCATCAGAGCACTATGTTAGTTTAACAAATACTGATCTGTCAGAAACGCAGTTGGTTCTTTTCTCATTGGACAGAGTTGATCTTAAGCGGGTTTCGTTTTGGAAAGCCAATCTCAAAGGTACATTCTTTAGAGGTGCGGATCTTCAGGAAGCTGATTTTGCCGGGGCTATTATGACAGAGGCTTGTTTTGAGGGGGCAGCACTATTGTCTACTTTCTTCGAGAAGACGTATCTTTTTGGTGCCAGTTTCGAGAACGCCAATTGCTTTGCAGCTCAGTTTGAGGGTGCATATCTGGGACACAGTTCCTTCCGAGGGGCGAACTTATTCGGTACCAGCTTTAAGGGAGCAAATTTGGAGAAAGCGGATTTTACAGGAGCCAAGGATTTGACGTGGAAGCAGGTACGAAAGGCAAAGAACTGGAAAAAGGCAATTTTGCCTGATCATTTGAACAACGGGTAGCGCGCTTCGTGCTTTCTAAGACCAACAATTATCTATGTTCCCGCGATAAACGGGTAACACACCCGCCTGTGGCGGGACGTGGGACTGCGTGATTTATCACAGATGATTGATGTATGATGAACTTAAACAAATCGTTACTGTCTCCCAGCAAGATGGGGGTCGCCGGTTTGGGGCCAGGTATCGACATACGGGACATGAAAAACACACGGAGACTACATGAGCAAAGCCAATAGCGGTATATCATCGCTGGGAACAGTCGGTACGTTTATTAAGAGAGGGACATGTTCGGAGACGAGTTTCTGCGTCCTCAACCGTGCCTTTGATAACCCCCTGAAGGAAGAGGAGCAAGCCGCCATGCCCTTTGCGGGCGGAATCATGCAACATGGTTACCAATGTGGCCTGATTTGGGGCGCGACACTTGCCGCAGGGGCACAGGCGTATCATCTGCTTGGTGCGGGTCCGCATGCTGAGACTAAGGCAATCATTGCTGCAATAAGGCTCGTGGAGTCCTTCCGTGTTCTTAACAAGAATAATGTAAACTGCCTCGAAATAACTGAACTCGATAAGTCATCATCAACGATGCAGATGATTACTTACTTCCTCATAAAAGGCGGGACCATCGGCTGCTTTCGAAGGGCCGCGAAATATGCACATGCCGCATTCAGTGAGATAAATGCCGCCCTTTCCGATGAAGAGATCGAAACGCCCCCGGCTCCGGTAAGTTGCTCGGCAGTGTTGGCACAGAAGATGGGTGCATCACCCATGCATGCGACCATGGCAGCAGGATTAGCAGGCGGTATCGGTTTGAGTGGGGGTGCCTGCGGGGCATTGGGTGCAGCAATATGGATCAGCGGGGTCAACAGTCTAAAGAAACAAGGCGGTAAGATTAATTTCAAGGATCGCCGCGCCGCAGGTTTGATTGACCGATTTTTGAGATGCACCGACTATGAATTTGAATGTTCTAAAATTGTCGGGCGGAGGTTTAAGAATGTCGGCGACCATGCCGGATATTTATGTGGTGGAGGCTGCTCGAAAATCATTGAGGTGTTAGCTGCCAAAGGACCAACAGGATAGAGCATGGAAGGAAGAACAACCGTCTTTTGTGAGGTTATGTGATTTTTCACGAATGATTGACATATGATGAACTTAAACAAATCGTTACTGTCCCCCAGCAAGCTGGGGGTTGCCGGTTGAGACACTCAGGAGAGAGGTTCTAAAATGATTGCTGCGATCGAAATTTAGATTGATTTCAGCTTTCCAAAATTGTACCGTTTGATCATAGAGACATAGAGAAAGAAATACATTGAAACTTCGGAATCTAATGGAATTATTATGAAAAACCTTCTGTATGCAATCCTGATCGGCCTTTTCCCGGTGATATCGGATTGCGCCGGTTACCATGAAAATTCGCCTCTGGCCGTGACTTATGTGGCCAATGAAGGATTTTTGATTGAGTGCGAGAATAAGAAAATCCTGATTGATGCACTGTTCGGAGGAAAAGCTCAGCCCTATTTTATACCGTCGGACAGTATTGTGGAGCTGATGAAAGCGGCGCAGTCGCCATTCGATAACATCGACCTGATTGCCGTCACCCATGCTCATATGGACCATTTCAATCCTCAAATTGTCGCTGCACACATGAAGCATAATCCACGGGCGATTCTTGTTTGTCCGCCTCAGGTCGGGGAGAAGCTGGAGTCCGCCGCAGATTATTCCGCGATAAAAGACCGCATCCGGGCAGTCTGGTCGCCGTCCGATTCGGCCATATCCACTGAAATCGCCGGAATGAAGCTGAGGATTTTTCCGGGCCGGCATGGCGCCTACTATGAGCTGGATAGCCTAACGGGTCAAAGTGTCGATATTCATCGCAATGTACAGCATCTGGAGTATCTATTTTCCATTGGCAATCGAGCGTCATATCATTGCGGTGATGCGCCCATGAATGACATGAAAAGATATCAATCATACACTCTTGAGCGGGATAGTATCGATGTCGCATGTGTCCAATGGTGGGACGCCAAAGAAGCTCTTAGCTTCCGTCAAAAGCTGATAAAGGACATCCTGAGACCGGATCGAGTCATTCTTATGCACCTTGCGCCGGCCAGACCGCCGCGCGGAAATCCGGAGCGGCAGACGGTAGTGGCAAAAGAGGTCATTGTCCCGCGCCGATCGATGGAAAAATGGATTTTCCATTGAGAGAGATTAATGCTCTATGAACGGATAATCAGCGTTCCGGATTCCAAACAATCGCAAATATCCGATCGCGACATGGTGTAAGTCATTATTCCACAATTCGATGCGGCCGCCTTGCCCCCCCTCCATTAGAATGGGGGAGGTGTCCAATTCCCCGAACATAGAAAGAAATGTCTACCTTACTCTGGTGGGGGGCGTTCGATGTACTCATCAAAGCCGGCCGGAATTCCCTCTGTGAATACTCAGATAAGTTCAGTAGGTCGGGTTTCGAAAAAGTGAACGAAGTGAACGAGGGAGAAACCCGACAAATTGATTTAATATGAAATCATTGCGCCGGTATAATCTGACAAGTAGAAAATATTTTATAACTGCGGTTACTCTAAAAAGGGCGCCAATTGTCCTGGAGAACCGTTCCCTTTTTTTGTCATGTTGGATTGATATCAAACCGGGTAACCCACAGCTTCTTCAACAAGCCCATTCGTCGGGGGTTCCGCCCCACTTTTGTCAACAGATGAGGAGATCAGGAAAGAACGGTGCGGGGGCATATCCTTCGATATGATCGGGAGAGAAGAGCCGCGCGCAACTCCAAAGCGGATGGTGAATTTGGAGAGTGAAGATGGTCAAGACCAGAGTCCCACTCCTGGCCTCTTTCATTGAATGACTTGGGGAGCAGCTACAAATTGGACATACCCTACGAAACAAACTCTTTTGCTCGTATATTTCGTCTCAAAAATGGAAGAGCATCTTTCAGGTCGGAGCCAAGAGACCGCCATTCCTGATTGCTGAAATCGTCTTTGTTCTTCTTGAGACTATCCGCGATAAACAGGCAGAAGAAGGTTATGAAGAAGGCCGCTGTTCCCGAAAAGATAATACTCAGCGCTCGCGGCGGGCCGGATTTCAGAATTGGAAGCGAAGGATTGTCGAGTAGAATTACCACGGGAACATCTTTCTGAGTCTCCAGCTTGGCTAATTCATGCTGTTCCTGCAGGAACAAATAGGCCCGCGTTTTGATTTCAATATCCCGTTTCAACTGCATGATTGTTTTCTGTATTTCCGGATCGCTGCTATTATCCCAGTCGCGGTTTACATTTTGAAATTCCTCGAGTTTTTCCTCGGCAGCTTTTAATTCACTTTCCCGCCCGGCCAGTTCGCGCGCCAGATACCGCTCATTGTTTCGGGCCTGGGAGCGACGCTTATAAAGGTTGAAATTATCCAGTTCGGTCAGCATCTGGCTCAAAACCGCCTGCGACAATTCCGGAAATTTTGTCTCCACGGAAATCTTTATCAATCCGGTCTTCTTATCCATATAGACCGAAGTGATCTTATCGAATTCTCGTTTCAGGAGTTCGGGATTATCCTCGCCAAAATATTTTTTGAAACTGAGAGATGTTGGTTGGGAGTCATGCGTGAAAGTATACTCCTTGTCGAATACTCCCTCTTTTATCTGATTCGATTTGAGAATTTCGGGGAACAGCAATGAGGAGTTCTCTTCACTGATAGACGGAAAATTCCCCATTCCGGTCAGCTCTTTGAGAGCGGACAATTTATCGCTTTTGCCCGATGGCAGAATGGAGGCGGTCGACATATACTTGTTGGGAATGAGAAACATGATTAATGCCGTCAGGATCATTACCGTACCGACCGTGATGGCCAGAAGCATCCGTTTCCTGATAAGAAGTCGCGCCAGTTCGAAAAGGCTGATCGTGTTTGAATGCTTTTTCTCGGGCTCGGGAGCCGCATTCTTGAGAGTAATTCTATTCTGCATAATTTCCCACTTTCATAGACTCACGCCCTGCGGCAGCCGCCTCAGTATACTCACTCTCCGAACGGGCATGTGCGCGGATACACTCATAAACATGGTCGCGGAATTCTTTGTGGAATCGCTCGGTCGAGAATCGAAAGGCAGCCTGACGAATTTCCGCCGGATCAAGACTATCTTTCATCCCTTCGAAACGATTGACCGCTTCGATAAGATCGCCTATTTCCTGGGCGTCAAAGAAAACGCCGGTTTTATTCTCAATCACGGTTTCGAGCGAACCGCCACGACCATATGCTATCACCGGGGTACCGCAGGCTTGAGCTTCAACGGTGGCGATACCGAAAGGCTCGACCGAGGCAAATACAAAGGCTCTGGCCCGGGAAAGGTAATGCATGACCACCGGCGGCGTCTGGTACCCGAGAAATTTAATATTATCGGCGGCCAACTTCTTTATCCGGGACAACTCGGGGCCATCACCGATGACGATCAGCTTCTTATCCGGCATGCGTGAGAAGGCGGAGACGATCAGATCAATTCTTTTGATCGGAACCATCCGTGCCACGGTGATATAATAATCCTCTTTAATTTCCGAAAATCTGGCCTGCTCCAGATTGACCGGGGGATGGATAATCCGGGCCGTACGCCCGTAAAGCTTCCGTATCTGGCGAGCCATATATCCTGAATTGGCGATGAAGTAATCGACGCGATGGGCGCTGGCCACATCCCAGTTTCTGATATAGTGTAAGAACAGCCTGGCCAGGTAGCCTTTCAGCCCCGAGCGGAGACCGGTCTTATTCAGATACTGATGATACATATTCCAGGCGTAAGTCATGATACCGTTGAAATAACTGATATGAATCTGATCTGGTCCGGTTATTACGCCCTTGGCAACGGCGTGCGATGAAGAGATCACCAGGTCGTAGCCGGAAAGATCGAATTGTTCTACGGCCAGAGGCATCAAGGGCAGATAGCTGCGATATTTGGTTCTGGCTATGGGAAGTTTCTGTATGAATGAGGTCGTGACCTTCCGGCTGCCAAGGAAATGCCGTTGCCCCGCCGGAAGAAAATCGCAGAGGGCAAAAAGATCGGCTTCAGGAAAGAGCGCCAGTATCTGTTCCAATACATGTTCGGCGCCGCCGTAGGTCACCAACCAATCATGAACTATTGCCGTCTTCATGCCGGGACCCTCTTCATTAACGGGGACAGGAAACTCTCCAGAATCTGACGATGGTTGTAGTTTTTTCTCAAATTTTCCTGCGCCGAACGAACCAGTTCATTCCTTCTATGACGATTGGAGAGAAGCTCCCTGATATCCTGAGCAAAAAGCTTTGGGTCATTTTCGACCATTATGTCTATTCCGTTGACCAGGCCGGTACCCTGATTGCCGACCGTGGTGGTGACAACCGGAAGCCCATTCTGGATGGCGTCGATATTCTTAATCTTAACTCCGGCACCATGAAGCATCGAATTGACAAAAACCGCACTCTGATTGTACAACGGGGTGATATCTTCCGGTGAATCAAAGACCTTGATATTGGCATGACTCTGAGCCAGAGAATGAAGCCAATCGATATTTCCCTCACGGCTGTTGCCGGCGGCCAAAAACTGATAATCCTTGATATCCGAAAGAAACGGGTGCACTTTTTCAATATACCATTTGAGCGCCTCCCGGTTATTGGCCATGAACAGCGATCCGACAAAGAGCACCGTCCTGGAATCGGCGTGGTTCATCCTCAATTTATTCTGTTCAATCGGCGCCGGCAAAATGGCAGCATTCGATTCCGGGTATTTCCGCCGGTGTGATTCATACTCACTACTGGAAATGAAGAGCATGTTCCTGACCCGGCGGTAGAGCCTGGATTCAATCAAATGGAATTTGAATGACTCCAGAAGGTAATATAATTTCTCGAATCCCCAACCAACCGATCCGGCTAGTTCCCGGAAATAACTTGATTCGTGATTCTGGATTCTCAGTACCGCCTGGCTGGCTTTCAGTGCCGGATTATCCAGAATTGGATAAACAAATTCGCTTTCCAGGAGGACAAGGTCATATTCATCGGATAATGCAACTGTCCGCAATGAATCACGGCATTTGATCTGGTAGGGGATAAAGGAGAAATGGTCCGAAATCTTCCGTTCACGGTTAACTATAGTCACACTTCGCACATACCGGTAAACCTCTGCAAGATGTTCCGGTTTGGGTTCCTGTTTGGTCGTGGCGACAAGGTCGATTTTATGACCAATCTTATTCAGGGTTTTTATTCTATTCCAGATATCTGAACGGCCGCCGTGGTCAGGCGGAAAGGGGAAATCAGGGGCCACTACCAGAATAGTCCCGTGTCGCGGGAAAGGCCGGGTATTCCCATTCCTCTTTCCTGAAAACCGGCCATATCGCGCCTCTGAGCCGCCCATTCGGTTTCGAGCGCGGTTGTAACTTGTTGTTCTGCTTTTTGTTGTTGGTCTTTCCATGACCGCGGTGGGTGAATCAATTTGCTTCGGCATCCGACAATCCCTTGTCAAGTTTTGCATCCATGCAAAATTATTTTTTAATTTCTGTTCAAAAATATAGCAATCACCATGCGCGCATGTATCTCTAAGATTTACAAGGGATTAGAGAAAACTTGGGCCCGGCA
The DNA here is from genome assembly GCA_026397505.1 of Candidatus Zixiibacteriota bacterium. Lineage (NCBI taxonomy): Bacteria > Pseudomonadati > Candidatus Zixiibacteriota > Candidatus Zixiibacteriota bacterium. The sequence goes on along the minus strand of JAPLUR010000125.1, from coordinate 9,782 downwards.
ACCCGGAAACTTATGCCCTTTCAGGCGGCCAATCTTTCCTCTTCTTTTTCCGGGCGCTTGCAATGGGGGGAGAAAAGACATGTCCGGGTTTTGACAGAAATTCAAAGGTAGGGAATTTTATACGGCAGTATTTCATCCAGCCATTAGGCAGGCCGGTTCCCCTGCCCGACTTCGCGAAAAGCCAATCCATAGACAAGGGCGAAACTGTAAATCCCGACCCCGCCTACATAGGTAGTCAGGGCAACTAGTGAGAAAAGGACTGCAGCATAAAGGTAAAGCGAGTTGTCCTTTCTCAGAAAGACCAGAAGCTTCCGGTGAAAAAGGATAAAAATCACCAGAAATGGAAGTCCAAAATATAAAAGGTTGTCAAAAAAGAAAGTCTTGGTGCTTATGTTGATATCACTGTCGGCTCCTACGTAAGAGAGCAGTTCGGTGAAATTGAATGTGCCTCCGGCTGCCCGGCTCAAGTAATCGACCGCAAGGGGAGCATATTTGTTGATGGCCGGAAGAAATCCGGAAAAGCCGACCCCCAGAGGATTGTAAAACATGGTTACTACTGAGGTGGCCATCAGGCCTGTCCGGGTCGAGGTTGAGGTGTACAAGTCTATGTCGGAAACAAGTCTTGTCTCCAGCATGGTTATTGAAAAAAAGGCGGCGATGATAATTATGCCGATGAACAAAATTTTGAATCTTGTTTTCATTCCGGCCGCGCTCAGACTAACAATCGCGGCAGTCAGAAGAATGATAATCATACCTCCCTTAGAGTCGGAATAGAAAGTAATCAGCAGGACGCCTAGCAGAAAAATCGCTTTCGCCATCCAGGTTCTGGCATAATGAGCTGAGAGAAGACCCAGCGTGATGATTGTCGCCGAAAGAGTGCTGCTTTCAAGCGAAAAGCCGCGCGGGCGCATATTACGATTCTCATGAAAATGAAAGAACGAGCCCGATCCAAGCGATTCCCAGCCAAGCAGATCGATCAAAACGACCCCGGCCACGGCGATCAGGAAGGCGGCATAAATATACTGCGGCAGGCGATGAGAATCATAATCAAGAAAAAATATCGGCAAAACCATAAGGCCGGTCAGAATCGAGAGATTAAACGACTTAAAAATCAGACTTGTCCCGTGCGACCGGGTGCCGAAGAGGACCAAGTAAACGACCGTGATAATAAATATGTACCCGACGATATAAACTAGACTGCGGCTTAACTGAAGCCCTTGGCCGTTAGTCATCCATTCGACAAAGATGATCAGAAGCAACAGCGAAATGGGAATGAATGACGGCGCCGCTCCCAGGAAACCAATCGGCAGGTTCTGGAGACTGGTGTCCTGAAAAGGAATCAGGGCAATTGTAAGAAAGAAAAGGAACTCCTTAATCGTTTTCATCGTACCGGCGGCTGGGATGAAGCAATATTTTGAATATCATCGGGATGCGATCCCACTGCTTTCTAAAAAGCCTATTTGCGATAACCACCAGAAAACTTAAATAAACAAAAGGCAGAGCCAAAGGGTAAAATTTCCTTGTGAAGATTATTCTATTCCTCTGCCCATAGAAATCGGCCATTTTTTTTCTTATCGCACCGCGCGAGCTGGAGCCGATACTTCGTCCCTCCTTATGATAAATAATACTTTCCGGGGCGTAAACCATTGCAAACTTACCTTCGGCACGGGTGACCCAGTCGAGCTCCTCATAATAAAGGAAATAATCCTCGCTCATCAGCCCCACCTCAGCAAGAAACGCTTTCGAAATCAGCATGGAGGAACCGCAGACATAAGCAGTTTTTCGCTCGATTTTATCCAAGTCAAAGCCGTTGGCGGCCGATTCAAAGACCCCGATATGCCGGCTGGTGGCGAGCCACCGGTTATAGGTGGCGCCTCCGCGCACCTGTGTTATCCCCGGGCGATGATAGTAGAGCGAAGTCGATCCACAGATGCCCGACTTTGGACGGGCCCCCAAGCGAGAAACCATGTGGTTCAGCGCCGACGGCTCCACAACGGTGTCATTATTTAACAGCCAGATATATTTGAAGTCATTTTTCTTCAAGGCGTAGCGCAATCCGATATTATTGCCGCCCGCATACCCCAGATTGGCGCCGGAGTGAATCAAGACAATTTGTCTGCCGGCAGAGTTTCTTGTCAATACCTGGTTGCCGCCCGATTCTGCTTCGGCGCGGTTATATTCAATCAATCGAATTGGTTTAGGACAAGGAGGGAAGCTCATTTGCCTGAGCCTATTTCGGTTGTCTCTCCAGATATTCACTCCCCCCATAGCCCAGAGGCGGAACTTCTCTATCGAGTTGTCCGGGGAAGCATTATCAATCAGAATAATCTCATAGTTATCATGATTCAGCCGCAGAAGACTTTCCAGGCACTCGATAGTGTCATTCCAACGGCCATAGTTCAGAACTATAATATAGACCTTAGGATTGAGAGCTATCACTTGCGATAATACCGATTACAGGTTTCTCTTTTTACCATATCGAAGCTGCAATGAGCGTCGGAACATTCCCAAAAAGCTCCGCGTGTTTAAAATGATCCCCGCCGATGGTTTGATATTGCCCAGTCCCAGACCGGAGTACCGCGGCACTGGGAGGAAGAGCGTTTCCATGGCGAGAAGGCGCGACCGGACAAGCCTTTTTCGCATCGCATGAAAGGGCTGAATCTTTACAAGATCGTTCCTGTCATATTCTGAGGCAATCAGCACGCCTTTCTTGATACACTCGGTGACAAGATTTTCGCCCATGTCGGTTCTGGCGAGAATCAGGCTGCGGCCTTCGTTTTCTTCAAAATCGGGACGACCGTTCCTGATATTCCAGGCGTCGCCGCATGTGATATCGGCAAATTCGCCGGTGCCGTCCGGGCAGATCTTGCATCGGGTCTGGAGATATCGATTTAATATACTTCCCCAGGATTGCTCATAAGTCAATTCGCGAGAGGTACCGTCATCGAGTTCCGCCCGGGCCCGTCCCGGCCAACCATTTCCCCGATATGTGAATCTACGCAACTGCTTCTTAGAAACTCCCATTGCCTTCAGTATTTCGATTGCCCCCTTCAGGCTCGGCACGCCCGCGCAGAAAAATGAGATCATGCACTTGATCTTCTTGTCGATCAAAGGTTCATGGCGTGAAAAAAGGCGGAGTGCCGAGATATCACATGGTTTACCGACAATAGCCAATTGCCCAGGTAGTTCCAGATACTCTCGGAGGTTTGCCAGAAGAGCCGATGGCGCATAGCGGGAACCGCAATTGACAATGACATCATCATAGGTTTCCGATATGCTGGTGACATTCGCGATGGGATCAGTTTCGGATGCACCGACATGCAGCACGGAATTAATATATTTTGACTCCAATAAATGGATAAGAATGGCTGTGATAGCACCGCCGGATGAAGCACGGAAACGGATTTCCGGCTGGGAGGCATATCCGACACGAAGGGAGCGGATTGTTCCCCAGAGGGGATCATAAAGAGTCGTCTTGATTTCGTGGGATACTGTCAGACCCGGGCAAACCCGGGCAATCAGGCCAGCCGTATCAGAATCAAGGGGCTTTCTTAGGCGGGGACGCAGGAATCCGGACTCATCGATTGCTATTTCGATATAATCATCTCCGGCCAGCGAACGGCACAGCCCGCATCCGCAGCAAAGATCCCCTTTGGCTATTTTGTCCATTTCTCTGGAGATAGACATCGCTAATCCAAAATTAAATTCTCACGATGGCTGTTGTAGCGAATCAGCTCTTCGTGAATAATCTTTCTTCGATCAAATATATTGATTATGGCGGCTATGGTGTCATCGATTTTCCCAGGCGATAACCCACGGATATTTAAGGCACAATCCTTTTGCCCGAACATATCAAACGTGCCTTCGAACTTGTAACTGTAAGCCAGCCCCACTGTCGGCACGGAACGTGACAGCCCGGCCAGACATGCATGCATGCGTGATCCGACAAAAAAGTCGGTCTGGCCGATTATTCCTTTCAATTCCTGTGCATCCCATTCCTGATTGAGGCAGGAAACACTGCCGCTTCCCAGGGCGGCCGCAATCTCCTTTATGGCACGCAGATCATCTTCCCCAATCCAGCCGATCGTGCTGTATGTGTGAGGTATGAGAAGTACGTTATGTTCAAGTTTGATAAATTTCTTAATCAGGTTCTTTAATAACTCCCCGTAATGCTCGAAACCTTTTTCAGCCGGACCATAAAGACGATAGTAGAGCAGCCCGTTGACATTGATTCCGACAGTATGCGGTGAGAGAGCATAAGCGGTTTCTTTTGGATCAATATAAATTGAAACATCGGCAGCTTTCTTATAAGAGCATTGCCATTCATCAAGAAGATCCGCACTCTTAATACCGCGGACATAGATACGGTCGACTCGTTTAATAATATATTTCCCGATAATTCGCCCCGCGCGAGTGCTGAATGGGCCGATTGTCTGGGGAAGGAAAGTGAGATTCCTTCCGGCCAGAAGGACGGCAGCTACGCAGAGTACCTGGCTGAATAGTCTTCTGAAGCCGTAAATGTCACTGAAACTATCACCCTCGTTAGCGGCAAAGACTCTCTCAGCGTCGAGAATAAGTCGTGCTAATGGGGAGCGCGGTTGATGCCCCAGAATCCTCTTTAGGGTCAGCGCCATAAGGGCACGGATAAGTGCATACTTTGAATAGGCATGGATGGTCACTTCCATTGGGCTGCCATCGATCATAACCTCTGCATAATGTACCTTCTTTGAGGATGACAGCTGCGCCACCCGGATTGGAATTTCCCGAAATGACCTTACCAATAATGTGATGGCGCCTATCCCCAACGCATTAACACCTCGATTGGGAGAATCCAGGGCGATACCCAGAAGAAGGTTATAACTTCCCATGATTTAGAGCTTTCTGCCATTCGGCGCCTAATGGCATCGGATTGTATTCCTGTATGATAAAAATCAGAGTCTCGGAAAGTAATATCATGGACAGGAAAAGATTAATCTGCGGGACAAAAAACTGGGTAATGGTCGCTGTCCCGAATTTTCCCGGATTCAGCACCCGGACTGCATAGGGAACGTTTATGAGGGGCGGAATATGGCGGGCTCCCTGAAGCAAGCTCAGAGAGAGAAAATTCTCCATCAGCCTTTTCCTGTCGCCTTTGTTTTTCCCGGCGGATGAATTAAGCCCTTGCGAAATCTGACGGGTATCGGCCCCGTCGTGCTGTCTGTCTGCTTCTGCCATTAGGTCAGAATCAAAATCCCTTTAAAAAGCAAGTTGTCAATTCATCGACAATCCGTATTACGGCATTATCCTTATGCCGCGATACGGAAAATCCTGCCGTATCCCGGAAGGATTCCTTTTCTCCAATATATGAAAAAATTACTCAGCCGCCCCGTATTTCTTTCTCCAGGACTATTATTAGAGAATCGAGTTTATATGCCTTGGGAGTCTCTTTGAGGTATTTTTTATAAATCTGCAAGGCTTCCTTTTTCTTGTTCATATCTTTCCGTTCGGAGAGGAGATTGGCCAGATTAATCCAGATAGGGACATTATTGGGATTTACCGCCAGGCTCTTTCGCATGAATTCCTCGGCTTTATCCAATTCTTTCAGACTGATATAATTGACCGCGATATTGGCAAAAGATTCGGCCCTCGGCCCGAACAGCTGAATACTTCTGAAAAGAACGTCGTTGGATTCTTTGAATTGCCCCAACTGCGAAAGTGTCCCGGATAAATAGAGATAATACGATTTTTCATCGGGATTATCATTAATGAGAAGCTGATAATATTTGGAGGCCAGGTACAAATTTTCATTGCGATAGTTCAACTCAGCCAGAAGAGGCCAGTACATCTTTTCATTGTCGCCGGAGGCAATCATGAAAGCGATGGCGTTCAGAGAACCGTTATAATCCCCCGTCACGGCGCAGAGTTCGATCAATTCCTTGTTGATCGGCCGGTCGTTCGGGTAGAGCCGCTTGGCTCGCTTGAAATAAGTGACCGCAGAATCGGGAAGTGATGACTTCGCGAAAGCCATGCCGAGATTGTAGAGCACATCCCGGTCGGATGGTTTCAGGCGACTTGCCTCTTTCAGATTTTCGATGGCACGATTATACTCACCGCTACCTAACGCCTTTTCGCCGTCGGCTTTAAGAGCGGCAAAATCTCTCTTTTGACTTGAGCATTGAAAAAGGGAAAGGAATCCGGCCATAATCAGAAGGGCCAGAGACACTCTTACCGCAGAAATTGTTTTCATAGATTTATAATAGCCGATTCCTACTTGATTTTCAAGCCGGAATATGACATTTTTCACCGCCATGTTAAGAATCTCATTATTATCGGCGCTTTTGCTGGTCTGTCTCGGCTCCTCATTGACTCCGGCGGCCGGCGCGTCGGTCGCAGGTAACAGGCTGGCTGTCTATCTTTATCCCGTGAAAACATCCGATGAGTCCCGACCTTATGCGGAAAATATAAATGAATGTTTGAGTAATCATCTCGATTATTATCTATGGCGTAAAGGATGGGATTTCGAGTTTCTCAGGCCCGACAGCCGGAGAAAATCGGAGACGGCGATTCAACAACTCGATGCTGGCGCCTTTGATTATCTGCTCCATATCGAACCGGAGGCTGACATCAAGAGCATAAGGTTATCTTCCCGGCAGAATGAACCGACTCGATATGCGGGGCGCCTGCGCATAAAAGCGCATTTTTCGATTCGAAAACTGGGACCAACTGATTCCACTCTGGAGAATCGCTGGTTTGAAACCCGGGCTTCAGACTCCTGGATTGAAATGCCGGATAGTCTCGCGACTCAAGGAATGGCGATGGCCCCTGAACCGCCGGACTTTGTGGTGAAGCGTCTTCTCTCCAAGGCCCTGGCTTCCTTACCCTCTTTTACACGGAAACGATCAGCACTCTCCGAAAAAGTTCCTCTGTTCATCGTGGTGGATTCGCGCATCTTCAACGATTGGTGGAATCGGAGCGACAGCGATATAATCTACGCCACCGAATATGCATCACACTGCATGGAAAGGCAGATTGGATTCGGATTAGAAATCTGCGGGAAGAGCTATATAACCGCTCCAGAGGTCGGCTTTGCGAGAATCTCCGCTCTTTTCAAGGTCTTTTTGGAGAATCAGAGCCGGCGAATCGACACCTTAGTGGTCGGATTCTATCGCCCCAACGACATCGTGGAATTTTATCGAAACAGCGGGAATATCCAGATTGGAATATCCGAATTGGGTCGCCAGACTTCACTATTGGCGGAACTGCTCCCACCCAACAAAGAGACTTCGGAATGGAACGTTTTCCTCAACGGGCAGCTAATCTTGCATGAGATCGGGCATCTTCTGGGAGCCGTACATGTTTCCGATATTCAGTCGGTGATGACTCTTCGGACAGAATGGGTCTCATCAATTCGCTTCGATACCCTTAATCATTACCTCATCGCCAATGGATATAAAGATAAAGAACAGCTATCGGGAATAGCCAGGTACCTTGATTTTCTGGCCTCGGCGATAGAGACCACCGGCTACAAATTATCTGATTATCCGGCGGTTTTCTTCAGTTATCTCAATCTGAATCGAAGAGGGATAATGAACAACGATTTCGGGAAAGGGATATTCCGCGCTTCGATTCCTTATGCCGCCCGTGGATATATGCAATATATGGCCGGGAATCCGGCCTTCGCCGAGGAACTGTTTTATAAAGCTCTGGCCGGAGACCCCGGACAGGGTTCGATTCACTATTATCTCTCCGGAGTAACGAAAGGGGAAAGCTCTCTCTATCATCTAAGAAAGGCGGCTGAGATAGGTTATTACGAGGCGATTCTGGAGAGGCGCAGGATTTCGCGGTAATTCCTTTCCGAGAGGAACCCAACTATTTGTTTGCGGCCGGGATGGAGATAAGATAGATTGGGGAGTGATGCCGGGTCAATTTCTTATTATGGATATTATATGAAAAAGCGGTGCAGCATTATTACCACGGTGGCTGCCCTGTCGGCCCTTCTTCTTTCTCTGAGTGGTATCACGTCCGGTTCACCGGCTGGGCCTTCGGGGAAAGTCCAGATCGTAGCCACTTTTTTCCCCATCTATCTCTTTGTCGAAAATATAACATCCGGCATAAGCGACATTGAGGTCACGCTGCTTCTTCCGGCCGGCTACGGATGCCCCCATGATTTTTCGCTGGCCCCCGAAGATGTAAAGAAAGTCCATCAGGCAGACATTATTATTCAGGATGGTTTGGGGATGGAACCTTTTCTACCTGATCTGCTGAAGGCCGGTCGTCACGAGAAGAGAATAATAACCGCCTCCGATGGAATAGAGCCCATCATGGCGAAATTTCACGAAACAGGCGAGCATCTCCCTGATACCGGAACCTTTCGATACAACCCGCATATTTTTGCCTCCCCCCGGGAAGCCGCCCGAATGGTGGCCAATATTACCGCCTCGCTTGCGGAAATGCTTCCGGCCTATGCCGAAAAAATCAAGGAAAACGGTGACAATTACCGCGCCCGGCTGGAAAAGCTCTCCCGGGAATTTGCCGACTCCTTGAAAAATCTCAAAAACAACCGCGTCATTACGGTTCATGAGGTTTTTGAATATATGGGGCGTGATTACGGATTTGAGATTTTGGATATTATCGAAAAGGAAGCAGGACAGGAACCCTCGGCCCGCGAAATGATGAATTTAGCTCAAAAGATCCGAAGCGAAAAGCCGGCCGCTCTATTCAATGAGCCGCAGTACTTATCAAAAGTCGCCGGCGTACTGGGAAAAGAAACCAATCTGCCGGTATTTATGCTTGATCCGGTTGCCTCGGGGCCGCCCGATCCACCTCTTGATTATTATGAGAAAATAATGTCCGAGAATCTGAAAACTCTAATAAAGGCGCTGAAGTAGCGGAACGGTCATGGGTCCATCAGTTTATTTTCGTGATGTGACAGTCGTCGTTGAAGGGGTACAATTGCTCGACCGGGTCAATGCCGTCATCCCCGGCGGTTCGGTAACCGCTCTTATCGGACCCAACGGCGCCGGGAAAACAACACTTCTAAAAGTTCTTCTGGGGAAAAGACATTATACGGGCAATGTGGAATTCCGGGATAACGACGATAAAGAGGTTTCTCCTCGGTTCGGGTATGTGCCGCAAAGTATGGAATTCGATCGCGGACTCCCTATGACGGTGCTTGATTTCCTGGTGATGCCGTTTCAGAAGAGACCTCTCTGGCTCGGCCGCAATACCATCCATGTGAAGAAAGCCCTGGAGAATCTGGAGATTGTGGAAGCTGTCCATTTGTCCAACAGTCAAATCGGGAAACTTTCGGGCGGGGAACTGCAACGGGTGCTGCTGGCTTCGGCTCTTTTAGGCGACCCGAATCTTCTCCTTCTGGATGAGCCGGTATCCGGTATTGATATCGCCGGGGAAAAGCTTTTCTGCGATTTGCTCGATTCGATTCAGCATCGGAAGAATTTCACCATGGTGATAGTCAGCCACGACCTTTCCGTGGTCAGTAATCATGCCGACTATGTGATCTGCCTGAACAAGAGCCTGATCTGCCAGGGAAAGACTGAGGCGGTACTTACTCCGGAGAACCTTTTGGCCGTATTCGGACATCATACCGAAATTGTCAGCAGGCACGGCGGGGGGAAGGCTAATTCACCCGGGGAAAGCAGAGAGTGACAGGCATGGGTCTTTACGACAGTCTTTATGGATTGATTGGCGGAATTTTTCCTTATGAATGGGCGCATTCGACTTTTATATTGCGGGCTCTGATTGGCCTTCTGTTACTGACACCGCTCTGCGGAGCCATGGGGATA
>JAPLUR010000124.1 GCA_026397505.1 Candidatus Zixiibacteriota bacterium | reverse complement strand
TACCTATCGCCTGCATCAGGACCGCTCGCCGCACTGGGTGGTGGTCACCGGCTTCGACCGCCATAATATCTATTATCACGACCCCTATAAAAATTTCTATGAGCACGGCAGCAAAGAGGCCCAGAATATCCGCATCCCGGTTGCGGAATTTCACCTCGTCCGCCGCTACGGCAAAGACGTCAACCGCAATGTCATCATAATCGAGGGGATTAAGAAACTGTCCCGGCATTCCTCCGCCGCCGGTTAATTGAATCGGGGGCTATTGAAACCTCGCCCGAATTTCGTATATTGTGGATTGATTGGAGTTTATCTGCTTTCAGGTTTTCCGGTTCAGCGTGTTGAGAAAGACGGCGACAACCCGGAAGCAGGTTTTGCAGAAATATGCCGGCCAATAAGAAAGACTCGAAAACAGTTGTATCAAAACCCTCTCTGTTAAGAACGCCCGAGGAATTTCGTGCCCTTTCCCGGCGTGTTCTCCGTTTTGCCACTAAAGGATTGATAAGAAGTGAGTTCCTTTCCGAAGTATCCCGCATGATTTTCGATTTTTCCGGCTGCGATCTGATCGAAATACGTTTTCGCGAACGCGAGCGCAACTACCGCTCTCTGGCCGTTAAAGGCAATCCACTGGAATTTCAACTCGATATTTTTCCCGATGAAAAAAACGCCGCTGCAAATGACCGCAGCGATCCTCGGGCGGAATCCAGACTGGAGAGCTTATATCGGGGTATCCTGGAAGGAACCTTTGATCTCTCCGTGCCCGGATTTTCTCCGCATGGGAGTTTTTTTACCGGGGAGGCCGGAATGCCTTTGCGCTTTCGTCCAACGATGCACTCGGGGGAACATTGGCGCGAATTTATCATTGGCGGCGAGTATCGATCGCTGGCTCTGATACCTTTCCTCAGGGAAACCAAAAACGACAGCCTTTTTATCATCAAAAGCCACAAAGTTGATTTTTTCAATGATGAATGCATTCTGCAATACGAGGATCTGGCCTATAATCTGGGCGTGGCGCTGGTTCACCGACATATCCAGGCGGCGCTGCGCGAAAGACTCAAGGAGCTGACTTGCCTCTACGGCATAGCCAAAATCATGTCCCGCCCCGAAGTTCCGCTGGAGGAGATTCTGCAAAACACCGCCGAACTCCTGCCGCCCGCCTGGCGGTACCCGGAAATCACCCGGGCCTGCATTACCTTCGACGGACAACAGTTTAAGACTCCCGGTTTTATTGATATCCCAAGAAAACTTTCGGCGCCGATCAAGGTCAACGGCATTCATCGCGGTGCGGTGGAAGTAATCTATCTGGAAGAACGTCCTCCTCTGGAAGAGGGTTGTTTCCTGAAAGAAGAGCGAAGTCTTATCGATACCGTGGCCGGAGAGATTGCCCTGGTCATAGAACGTCGCCAGATTGAGGAAGACAAGCTGCGTCTTCAAGAACAACTTCGCCATGCCGACCGTCTGGCAACAATCGGACAACTGGCCGCCGGAGTGGCTCATGAGCTTAACGAACCGCTTGGCGGCATCCTTGGCTTCGCCCAATTGGCCGTGAAATCCCCCGACCTCCCCGGAGGCGTCAATCAGGACCTGAAAAAAATAGTAAATGCTTCTCTTCACGCCCGCGAAGTGATAAAGAAACTCCTGGTTTTTGCCCGCCAGATGCCGCCGCGGAAAACTGAAGTCAATTTCAACAGGGTCATTGATGAAGGACTCTATTTCCTGGAATCGCGCTGTGAAAAGGCGGGTATTAAACTGATTAAACGTCTCTCACCAAAACTGCCCGAGATAATCGCCGACCCGACCCAGCTTCACCAGGTTCTTGTTAATCTGGTGGTCAATTCCATCCAGGCGATGCCCCTGGGAGGTAAATTGATTCTGGAAACCAAGGCGATAAACGAAAATATCGTGCTGGTTGTCGAGGATACCGGGATGGGCATGAGCCCGGAGATTCTCAAGAAGATATTCATTCCCTTCTTTACCACTAAGGATGTTAATGAAGGTACCGGTCTCGGTCTGCCGGTGGTCCACGGGATTGTCACTGCGCACGGCGGTACCATCCGGGTGCAGAGCAGTGAAGGTATGGGAACAAGATTCGAGGTTTCTCTTCCGGTGACTCGCCCGGAGAGCGGCAAGGAGAATGAGGAAAATGGCTGATACCGTTACCAAAGAACGAATTCTGGTCGTCGATGATGCCCCTGATACCCTTGAGGTGCTTCAGAGAAACTTAAGTTCTCAGGGGTATACCGTTTATACTGCATCAGGCGTTGCCGATGCCATCAAAATCCTGGAATCCACGCCGGTCGATTTGGTTATCACCGACCTTAAGATGCCGCAGGTGAGCGGTCTGGAACTGATCCGCCATGTCCGGGAGAATTTCAAGAAGACGGAAGTGATGATGATCACCGGTTACGCCACTATTGAAGGCGCGGTCAAAGCCGTCAAAAGCGGCGCCGAGGAATATCTGACCAAGCCGTTCACCGATGAGGAGCTTCTGGCGGCAGTGCGCCGCGTTCTGGATAAACTGCATGTTCGTCTCGCCGCGGAATCGGGCGATTATCAACTGCCGGCGGTGGCTCATGGTCTGATCGGCGAATCGGAACCGATGCAACGTGTCTATGCCGCCATCGCCAAGGCCGGCCAGATTAACGCCACCGTGCTCATTCTGGGTGAAAGCGGCACCGGCAAGGAACTGGTCGCCCGCGCCATCCACTATGGAAGCAGACGCGCCTCGGCCCCATTCATACCGGTCAACTGCGGCGGTATCCCCGAGGGACTTCTGGAAAGCGAGCTCTATGGGTATGTCAAAGGGGCATTCACCGGCGCCAACGAATCCCGCGCCGGTTTCTTCCAGACCGCCGAGGGAGGAACCATCTTCCTTGATGAAATCAGCGAAACCTCGCTTTCCATGCAGGTCAAGCTGCTGCGTGTTCTTCAGGACAAAGAGGTCTGCATGGTGGGCGCCAGCCGGGGACGGAAAGTCGATGTCCGGGTTCTGGTCGCCACCAATAAGGACCTTTTGAGCCTGGTTAAGAAAGGGATTTTCCGCGAAGACCTCTATTTCCGGCTTAATGTTATCACCATCTCCCTTCCTCCGCTGAGAGAGCGCGGTGATGATATAATTTTGCTGGCCCAACTTTTTGCCGCCCGATTTGCCAAGGAGCTGGATCGTCCCGCCCCCCGCTTTTCACCCAGCGCCTTTCAGAAACTCAAAGGTTACTACTGGCCGGGAAATGTCCGGGAACTGGAAAATATCATTCAGCGGCTGGTGGTCATGACTGATGGCGACACCATCGAGATTCCCGACATGCCCAGCCACATGCGGTTTTCGGCGGCTCGCGAATCGGGTCTGAACCGCACTCTGGCCGAGGTGGAAGCCGATTATATCCGCAATGTTCTGGCCAGTGTCAATGGCAACAAGACCAAAGCTGCCGAAATTCTCGGCATCGACCGCAAGACTCTGCGGGAAAGACTGAAATTGACCGGGGAATCCTGATCCCTCTTATCATCGCCCGGCTTTTCCTTTCGTTGCAAAGGCAGCTTCCTGGTGATATATTACCCCCGGACGCAGATCGGGAACAAAGCGACGATTCTTATTGTATTGTTTGAGGCATGGATATTATGGCCCCACATTCCGATTTCAAAAGCAAACTGCCGGTGCCTCGAGTGGTTATTATCGGCGGCGGTTTCGGGGGTCTCTATGCGGCTATCTCTCTTAGAAAAGTGCCGGTGGAGGTGACTCTTCTGGATAAACGCAATTTTCACCTTTTCCAACCGCTTCTTTATCAGGTGGCCACCGGAGCGCTGTCGCCGGCCGATATCGCCACGCCCCTGCGGGCGGTCGTCAAACATCAGAAAAATGCGCGCGTGATTCTGGCGGAAGTGACCGATATCGATGTCGCCGCGAAAAAAGTCATTCTAAGCGATGGCGAGCTGGAATATGATACTCTCATTGTCGCCGCCGGAGGGCATCATCATTATTTTGGACATGACCACTGGGAGAGTCTGGCCCCGGGGTTGAAAACAATCGAGGATGCCACCGAAATTCGCCGGCGGATTCTGCTGGCTTTCGAGGCGGCCGAGCGGGAACCGGATCCGGAGCGACTAAAAGAATGGCTCACTTTCGTTGTAGTCGGCGGCGGCCCGACCGGCGTGGAGCTGGCCGGAGCACTCGGGGAAATATCGCGGGATACCTTGAAGCGGGACTTTCGTACCATCAATCCGGCCGATGCCGGAATCATACTGATTGAAAGCAATGAACGGATTCTGACAGCCTACCCCCCGAAACTTTCGGCCAAGGCACAAAAGACTCTGGAGAAACTGGGCGTCATGGTCAGGACAAATCATATCGTCGTTGATGTCCGGCCGGATTCGGTCACAATAAAATCAAAGACGGGCGAAGAGCAGATTGCCACCCGGACAGTCCTCTGGGGCGCCGGAATCAAGGCTTCGCCGTTGGGAAAAATTCTGGCCGACAGGGCCGGCTGCGAAATGGATCGGAGCGGCCGGATTATCGTGCGACCCGACCTGACCCTTCCGGGGCATCCGGAAATCATGGCCATCGGAGATCTGGCCAATTTCTCGCATCAGAACGGCGAACCGCTTCCCGGACTGGCGCCGGTCGCGATGCAGCAGGGACGATACGCCGCCATGCTGATTAATAAGCGAATGAACGGCGGAGCGCTTAAACCGTTTCACTATCACGATTACGGCAGTATGGCCACAATCGGAAGAAAAAATGCCGTGGCCGATATCGGCCCGCTGCATATAGCAGGGTTCTGGGGTTGGGTAGCCTGGCTCTTCATTCATCTGATGTACATCGTTGAGTTCGAAAATAGAGTCCTGGTTATGGTGCAATGGGCCTGGAATTATTTTACCGGCAACCGCGCCGCACGCCTTATCACCGGCGAGAGCCCATTCCCTCTGAATCGAAAGAAAGAATAATTCGTAGGGGCTTGATTTATCAAACCCATAATAAATACAGTAAAGGAGTCTCTCCAATGCCAATAATCGATTGGTTGTACTGCCGCAACAGCTGAATGACCCCGGCCAAAATGCAAGAGTATCTTGCAAAGCACAGAATTGAAATCGCCCGTGCCCTTCGAATGATTAAATTGCCCGTGAACGAATTCAAGGAGACTTGATGCGTAAATTCGCCCGACCGATTGTCGTTGTCAGCCAATGCCTCGGCTTCGCCGCTGTCCGTTACAACGGTGCTATTATCTATGACGATTTTGTCAAGAAACTCGAACCGCATGTCGAATATATCACGGTCTGCCCGGAGATGGAGATCGGTCTCGGTACCCCGCGTGATCCGGTCAGAATAGTCAAAGTGGGCGATCAGCTTCGCCTTATGCAACCGGCCACCGGAAAGGATTTCACCAATGTAATGAACCGTTTCTCCGAGAAATTCCTTGGGTCGCTCGGCGAGATTGACGGCTTTATCATGAAAAGCCGCTCCCCTTCCAGCGGCATCAAAGATGTCAAAATTTATCAGGCTCTTGAAAAAGCTCCCGCCATCGGCAAGGGCACCGGTTTTTTCGGCGGGAGAATTCTCGAGATGTTTCCCGGCTCGGCGATCGAGGATGAAGGCCGCCTCCTCAATTTGAAAATAAGGGAGCATTTCCTGACGCGCATTTTCACCTTTGCTTCTTTCCGCGAAGTGCAAACATCCGGCGCCATGGCTAAGTTGGTCACGTTCCATGCCGAGAACAAATACCTTCTGATGTCATCCAATCAGAAAGAGATGCGGATACTGGGACGAATTGTCGCCAACCATGAGAAGAGGAAATTCCACGAACTGATCGAGGATTACCGGACACACCTGCAAGCGGCGCTTCTCCGCCCGGCCCGCGAGAGCGCCAATATCAACACCGTGATGCATGCGCTGGGATATTTCTCGGATAAACTGTCCGCAAAGGAAAAGAGATTTCTTCTGGATATGCTCGAGAAGTACCGGGCCAAAAAGATTACCCTTCCGGCGGTCATAAGTATCATACGGGCCTGGATTGTCCGTTTTGATGAAAAGTACCTCGCCGATCAGTCGTTTTTTGAGCCTTACCCCGAAGAGCTGGTGGAAATTGTCGATTCCGGCCACGGCCGGGAGGTTTGAGCTCAATGAAATTGTACTCCTTAACACGAATCCAGAACCTTCCCATACTTATCGAGGAGGCCTGGGATTACTTTTCCAATCCCCGCAACCTTAATGAAATCACTCCCAAAGAACTCAATCTTACCATGACCTGCACCCTGCCGGAAAAAATGCACATCGGGCTTCTGATAACCTATAAGGTTCGCCCTGTTCTCGGTATCCCCTTGACCTGGGTGACCGAGATAACCAATATCGAGGAGCCGTTCCTGTTTGTCGATGAGCAGCGCTTTGGACCTTACCGTTTCTGGCATCATCAGCACCATTTTCGAAAAATCAGCGGCGGTGTCGAGATGAAAGATATTGTCTCCTACGCTTTCCCTTTTGATCCTTTCAGCCGTCCGATAAATGCACTGTTGGTACGTTCCAAGCTGAACAGCATTTTTGATTTCCGGTTCCGGTTTCTCCAACAGAAATATGGTGGTTTATAGACCAGTGATGCCGGCAGGTCTAAGATCATGCCCAAAACCTGCTTTTGGCACATACTCCTTGTATAACAGGCACTTAGCCGGAATTTTGAGATTTGGCAAATTGGGTTTGTCTCTTCGTTTTTTAAAATATCACGCTGCCCTTCCTGTTGAAAAAATGCAAAAATAGCCGGTTTTGAAAGAAAGGCCGGTTAGAATTGATCGTTTTCTGTTTTCAGACATATTAATAACCTGAGTCTTAATGGCTCTAATAATGGAGATAGGTGGCAATTTACCATCGATTCGAAATGGATTTTGTAGAGGGTGTCGAAAAGTCCATCCGCAAGCCGTCCGCAGAGGGCTTCCGGCCCGGGAGTGCCACCCTACGAATTTGGGCAATCTATAAGCAAAATCCCACAACTTCTTTGGGGTCATTGCATTACTAGGTTACTGATTCTCTATATTATCCGGCTGATTGCTAATTGGTTTAGCAAGTTCAAGCCTTATATTGGATAGAACAGTGCTGGAGGTTGGATGTCCATTAAGCACTTGATTTGCAGGCACAACATCTTCGAAGGAATAAATGCGGTCACTGCAGTATCCGTAAAGAACGGCAGGACCTTCATATATTCTTTGGAAATCTTGCTTATTGCATATGGAGTAGGCTATTGAAACTTTGAATTCCTTAGAAATGGAATTGACAGTAGCGGCTATGGAATTCAACACACCTTTTGCTTTGATACTCTTCGCCGATACGATCATCAACTTGACGTATGACTTTGTTCTGCCTTCGCTCAACGCTAGAACACAATGCTTATCGGTAATTAGCTGACTGATATGCTTGGCCATAGCGCAAGCGGCCTTGATCTTGCGCAATTTTGCGTTCTTGCGTGTAAAGTCATTTATTGACTCTCGCGCTTTATCCAGTGATTTGACACGTGTCGCCCAGTATTTTTGGGCGCCAAAAATCACTTCATTCTTAAACTTATCCTTATATTTTCTGTTAACATCAAAACCGATTGCATGACGCTTCATCACTTTTGCAAGTGCCAATACTGTACCAGACCCGGCAAAGGGGTCCAAAACCAAGTCGCCCACATCAGAAGCAAGTGTGAGAATTCTCTCGACGAGTGCGAATGGAAATGGGCACATATGATCTTGATAGCCATTACCCCAGCCCCTTATTGGCGGATTAAATTCCCAGATGTTGGTTGGCGGCGTACCCATACTATTGTATCTCTCAGGATAGGACAGCCACCATTTCCTATAGTCAGTGATTTCCCGAATCCGATCAATATAATATTTGTAATGGGAACTCTTACTGAAGAATAGTATATATTCAAAACGATTCTTAAGATGACCCTTAGAGTGCCAGGGTATATTCTTATGTTTATCCCATATTATAATATCTCGCAGAATCCATGTATGGGCTCGATATTTTTGCGTCATACAGCGCTCAATATCAACTGGCAAATTAATCAGACGGCCATCCTTCCTGATAGTGTCAGCCACAATCCACAAAGTGGCGTTTGGTCTTGACACGTAATAACATTGCTGAAATATATCGGCTAACTCGACCAGAAATTCTTCATAACTCTGATGCTGGCCAATCTGCCTTTTGCCCCCGCCATAGTTTTTAATGTCATAATAAGGGGGGGAAGTGATTATCATTTGGCACTTGCCCGTTGCAGCATTGGTGAAGTTCTTCTCAAGGTTTCGTGCATCCCCTATAATATACTGCACTGTTGTCATATAATACCTTCATAATATTGGGGATAATATCTGTAGAAATCCAAGTAAGTACGTAATCTATGCGGCGGTATGATCTCAAATTCTAGTCCATTCACTACATCCGTGAGACTTACATTTTCCGCATTATTGCCAATTGCATTTGTCAATTCCTCGACTCTGTGATCTAGATAGCATTTCTCTTTATAAGTAAGAATGGGCACGTCTATGTTAGTAATTTCTCCTTCATTGAGATTTACGAAGCCGTTGTCCCGTTTTATTGTTGAAATCAATCCATTAAGGGCCTCAGGATCGTCATATACGCCACCTAAAGTATACATCGGGCTGCTATCTTTACAATAAAAAGAAAACAATTTCGTGAATTTAAGCCGTTGAAATCTCTGATTGTCATCGATAGAATTCAAAATTATCGCCTGGATCATCTGATTATACTTGGCACGAAGGTCTTCTTTTTGCGATGGAATATCGCGGTCTCTAATCATAGGAAAATCACCCAGATACGCACCAAAAGTTTCAATAAAGGATTTCCATTCTGGCACTTTGGTGGGTGGCGTAACATCTACAGTCAAAATAAAGAAAGTCCTTTCATTTACCTTCTTGGTTATTATTCTCACGTCCTGCAATATAGCGCTTTCACTAATATCGCGGACGCTGCCTTTGCATCGTAAGTCCCATAACATGGTGTCATAATCAAACCAGATTATCGATTTTTCATTAAATGAATGGTTATCGATAAACTCAGTAGTGCTCATGCTGTGGAACTTAATAAAATCATAAGGCCTATTGAATTTGCAGCGTTTTACGGATTTCTTGTCCTTTTCCAATGATGTCATGCGCTTGATATTCAAATACTTATGAAATAGAATAAAGTCATAAAAGAAGACGGAGCCTAAACCAATATAATGGTAATCACTAATGTCATCAATCTTATTGAAAATATCAATCAATATTTTACGCTCGATCTGTTTCTTAGGGCGCAATAAATAATTTATCTTATCAAAACTTCGCTCACGATCGGTATTATCATTCATCTGCATCACCTATTATATCTTTATAAGCATAATCGAAAGTCTCAACCCCAACCTGATTATTGCCTTTGACTTTAAAATATTGTTTCAATGCATCAACCTGCTCCTTGGGTTTAGAGTAGGATTGGAGTGAACCCCTTTTGTTGGACAGGTTAGGGTAGGACGGTTTGGCGGTTCACTTTTTCGTTCCTCAGTAGGGCCTCGAACTCGTTGGGTGGTCGATAGCCCAGAGAGGAATGCAATCGTTTCTCATTATAGACATCCC
>JAPLUR010000123.1 GCA_026397505.1 Candidatus Zixiibacteriota bacterium | reverse complement strand
TTACAGAATCATAATGCACGTCTTGGCCGCCTTCTGGGACTATATAAGACCATTCCGAAAGAATTCCCATGCCATCAACCGAATAAGGTCAGCGGCCATCCCTAATCTATAAAAGTAGGGTTTTTCAACACTCCCGAAGTCCTGCGGTTCCGCCATCTTCTGGGGCCGTTAAACGCAAGAATCTGGATGCTGGATCAAATCCAGCATGACAATGATCGGACTTTAAAGAAGGGTGAGCGGGCCGCACGTTACAGGCTTCTCGAAGTGTCATGCTGGCGGAAGCCAGCATCCAGGGGTGGCGCGGCCAGGGGTAATATAAGTTGTTGAATAATAAGCGATTGCAAATAGGCGAAAAAAGCGAAGCCACCATTATTTCATTTAAACCCATATATAACAATGGATTGTCAATTGGTGGGTTCGCTTTTTGAATTTTTTGCCCTTCTGACGGATGCAATTTACCCCTCGTAACAGATTGACAGTAAATGAAATGGATGGATTTGGGAAGGGTCGTCATTTTGGGTTCCTTCTCATTTTAAGGGGGTGAAATGGGGTGACCGCGGGAGGTTTTGCCCGAGATGTCGCGCTTGAGGCTGCGAATAAGTGATAATAGGACTTTATATTGATGTTTCTCCGGTAGTAATTGGATGGCGCGCATAAGATTGAATTTGGAATAGAGGCCATGTTTCAGACCGTTACGGCTGGAGCGGAATTTGCCCAGCGGGGTTTTAGGGCCGGTGGATTTCTGGGCGTTGAGACAGTTGGCGATGAGTTTTCTTTCGCTAATAGGCATATTCAAATACTCCTATAAATAGGGGTAGTGGGGAGAATCACCATCGGATCAATGGTAATTTTGCGAGGCGGGGATTGAATTGCAAGCGATTAGGAAGGAAATATTGGGAGTTCCGCGGGGTCTTAGGTCGCCGCCTTTGGCGGCGGGCGTGACCCTGCGGCAAATGGGCGCAGCAAGATTCCAATGGGCGCAGGGTCACATCCCGCCTGAAGTCGGGACAAGACCCTGCGCAACTTCAAAGCTCATTTCTGCCGGTAATCTGCCCCCGTTCCGCCTTTGCTATTTTCTCCCACACTTCGTCCGTTCGCATGACCAGTCCCTACAATCGATTTGTTGGAAGGACCTCCGTCGTCTATTCTGTTTGTGTTATCCGCGATTTCGTTTATTCTTGCCGCTTGCACAATTACCGTGTGGTCGGCTATTTGCTGTAACATCGGTGACGCAAGATCAAATCCCTTGAATACTACCTCATGTGAAAAAAGTTGCTTGCTGTCAGATAAGTGTCGCTCAAATTGAACTTGGATGGCGGGGCGATCACTCTCATCCAAGATTTTGTTGTCAAAGGTAGGCCGTACTATATGGAGGGCAACGCCTTCATCCTGTGCTGCAGCGCGCGCCCCTTGAGTGAAATCTATATTTGTGATCATCACACATTTGTGTGCCCTAACTTTTTCCCTAACTTTCTGGAGAAGCATTACTTCACCTTGGTCGACCTTTTCGGCTGTCCGCCACTTGGCATTGGCAATGTTGAGATATAGTGTAACATTATTGCAGATTTCCCAATATAGGTCAATTTGATGCCTGTATTCAGGTAGATCGGGACATCTGGGGTTAGGTATATCTATAGAGCGCACGTTGTCAATAGGTAAGCCTAACTCAATAGCAAGGAATCGGCGGCACAACTCTTCATATTGTCTACTGTTCACGGTTGCGACCTCTCTTGGTTTTGCAGTTCATTTCTCCTGCGGATTTGACAATCTTTGTATTTCAAATAATGCATTGCCATTGATGCCATAGAATATATGCGGCTCCATCAACCTGTCAAGTATTCATTTCAGAGATGTTTGGTCAATCACAAGATTAGGGGAAGATCAGTTACGACCTACGTGGCTACAAGGTTATCCGACGGAGTGGTAAGTCAACCTAATCCTTGACACAGCGAACCGACCAACCGTAGCGCTTATTGTCAGAGCCGCGGCCAACACCTGCTAGAGAGTAACTCAGGATTCGGTTCCAGGCGCTACTATTGTTCTCCGTAGAAGAACAATAGAGAGCGACGTTACCCACAGCGTCGTAATATCCATAGTTGTAACGGTAGCCGCCAGGCAACCCGGAAAAACCGCTTTCGTTGGTGGCGCCTATGTTGGGACTGCTCCAATGCGTGGTTCCGGTTTCTTTCATTTTGCCACCTGCAACTGCACCGCCACCAAGGTAATCAACTAACGTCTGCCACTCAGCATCACTTGGCACATGGCAGCCAGCAGGCGCTATATTCCGGCTGTCACTTACAGCATACCAGTTATATAATCTGCCATAAGTAGCAACATTATTTATATCATTATTATATTCGCAATAGGCACCGGTAGTAAGACCGCTCCATGTGGCATCGTAAGTCACATTGGGTATCGCTTCGCCATTACGATAATGTGTCACTTTCAGGTTCTCTGCCAACCACACCTGTGTACCAATCGTTACTGTTTGATATCCATTGCCGTCAATATCGATTACTGTACCTAAAGCAAATGTCGTAAATGCTACTTCATTGCCATAGCCAGTACCGACACTATTGGTTGCGTAAGCCCTTACATAATAAGGGGTACTGGCAGTTAAACCGGCTACGGAACTTGTAAAACCACCTGCCCCTACGCCATCGGTAGTCTTGCTGTCAGCAATAGTAGGTGTTGGACTTGCACTCCAGCATACGCCGCGGGCGGTTACGGCCGCACCGCCATCTGATATAATATTTCCGCCGCATTGTGCCGTTGTTTGCGTTATGGTGCTGACAGCGGCGGTCGTTAAAATCGGCACTTTATCATTTGGACTTACCGGATCATCGTCACCGCAGCTGACGAATAAGAGAAGAATAAATGCCGCCAATGCAAACAACAGAGCTACATCTGATTTCTTGAACATAGCTCTCCATTAATTTAATATCCTTAGTATTACATATTCCAACTTCGCGATGAACTGATCTTCCTCCGACAACTAGGGCACAATCGTGCTCAAAGTGGCGACACTCTCTTTCTACCATCATCGCCGTCAATGACTCTTGACTCAATCTCGGCGCCCGCCGGTGTGCTCGCGGGAATCAGTGTTAACTTAATAGAATCTTCCATTATGTCAATCATTAATATTCTCTGCGCCTTCCGACTGGTCCTTTGAGGGGTTGCCCCGACAGAATTGGAGGGGGCGGTTTTCGGGCCGCGTAACAAGAAAACTCCTTGTCAATATTTTCATCTTGATTTCGCATAAGCCCCGGCGGTACGGTCGCTTGTGCGATTCTCTAAGATTTCGCTTGGAATTAAGCGCGTCGATATGGAATTTAGAAGCAAATAATTATACAATATAGTGCAATTGAGATGATAAATGTAATTCTATCAGAACTTAGGCAGGCGGGGCCCAAAGTGGCGGCACTCATTGTTCTGTGGCTTATAGTAAATCAGACCCTTGAAATGATGGCAGAATCCGTCTGGCTGTGTTTTGCAGTATATTGTTCGGCGTGGCTTGGAGCTCTGATCATCTATCTTGTCCCAATGGATATTATATTTAAAGGACACTCAAGAATCCGCAGAGTCAAATGAGGATGTCAATTTAATAGGGCACCCCGAGATTCCAATAAGCGCAGGGTCACATCCCGCCTGAAGTCGGGACAAGACCCTGCGCAACTTCAAAGCTGAAGCCTGCCGCACACAGGCGGTCGTAAAACCGTTCGGGATTTTGCGCTATTGGCTGGATTCTGGCTTTCGCCAGAATGACATTTAAAGAAGTCTATTGCAGGAAGCCTAGTCTTCTGCCATTATCGCTCGATTAATGTCATGCTGGACATGATCCAGCATCCTGAGTTTTGTGTCAGCGAAAATGGTATGAATCTGCGCAAAAATAGGAGGGGCGTATGCCATACGCCCCCACAATACAATCGGGAACAGAATTTATCCCAGCGGGCCGATCGCTTTCTCCACCTCGTGCAATATCTCGCACGATTTGACCAGCTCTTGCATCCGGGTATGGTCGGGATACAGCGGGCGGTCGATATCGAGAAAAGCAACATACTTGCGGATCACCTCTTTGGCTTTGGTAACGCCCTGCCCGAATTTGTACTCGCGGAAATCGAGCGCCTGCGCCGCGGCCATGAATTCAATCCCCAGCACGCCGTACGCATTGTCGAGAATCTGGAAATTCTTGATGGCGGTATTCATCCCCATCGAGACAAAATCCTCCTGGTCGGCGGCGGCCGGGATCGACTGCACCGAGGCGGGCGCCGAAAGAATCCGCTGCTCCACGATGAGCGAATCGGCGGTGTACTGGCTGAGCATCAGGCCCGAAAACATCCCCGCTCCTTTGGTTAAAAACGGCGGCAGGCCGACCGAGAGCGCCGGATTATTGAGACGGTTCATCCTTCGCTCCGACATGACACTGACCATGGTTATCGCCGCGCCGGCCATATCCATCGGGAGCGAGACCGGCGACCCCTGGAAATTGGCGCCGGAAAGCTGAAGATTTTCCTCGGGGAAAAAGATGGGGTTGTCGCCGACCCCGTTGAGTTCGATTTCGACCTGCGCGCGGCCATAGGCGAGTGCATCATGAGCGGCGCCGATCACCTGCGGCGTGGAGCGCATCGAGTAGGCATCCTGCACCTTGCACTTGACCTTGCCCAGGGCCAAATCCCCGCCGGCGACACAGTTCAGAATGGCGCGGGCGCTTCGAACCGCCCCGGCAAAACCGCGCACCTCGTGTATTTTGGGATGGTACGGTTTCATATTGGCCTTGAGCGCCTCGAGCGACATAGCGCAGGCGATTTCGGCCTGTTTCAGCCAGTTCCGGGCATCATAGAGAAATATGGCGCTCATTGCCGTAAGCATATTGGAGCCGTTGATAAAGCCGAGGCCATCGCGGGCTTTCAACCCCGGTATAGGGATGCCCGCCTTATCCATGGCTTCCTTACCGGAAAGAAGCTCGCCTTTATAATAGGCTTGCCCCTCCCCCATCATCAGGAGCGCCATCTGAGCCATCGGCGCCAGATCGCCGCAGGCGCCGACCGAACCTTTCTGGCAGACAAAGGGAGTGACCCCCCGGTTGAGCATTTCGACCATGGTCAGAGTTATCTCCGGGCGGATCCCGGAGTTGCCGTGGGCATGCACATTGACCCGCCCCGCCAGAGCGCCGCGGACATATTCGATCGGCGCCGGATCGCCGATACCGGCGGCATGGTTGTAAACAAGATATTTCTGGAAATCCTCGACCTGTGCATCGTTGAGGACAACCTCGGAGAATTCGCCGATACCGGTATTGATACCATACATGATTTCTTTAGCTTCGATCTTTTTCTCAAGCATCGCGCGGCATTTCTTGATTCTCTCCACCGCCGCGGCGGGGAGCTCCACCTTTTCGTTATCTCGGGCGATCTTGACCAGTTTTTCGATGGTCAGGCCGGAACCGTCTAATTGGATAGCCATATATACCTCACAATATAAATAATTTCATGGTGATCAGATTTATAAGGAACGGAAATTGACAGATGACGATTACTCATCCTGCAGGCCGGATGAGGATTTGGGCTGATAGCGGGAGACGGACGTAACGCAATGATAGTAGAAGCAGTTTCCCGCCGGAGTTTTATCTATAATCTGCCAAAGCATGAAAGAAAGATATTCGGTTTGACAGAAAAGTCAACGTCTTTTGCCCTTGCTTATTCCCTTGTCGGAAATATAGGCGGTGACCAGTTCTGCCGGCGTGATATCAAAAGCGGGATTGTATACATTCACCGCAGAAGGTGCGGTTTGCACGCCGCCCCAGTCGGTTATTTCATCCGAGGCGCGCTCTTCAATGGGAATCTCTTTTCCGGAGGGAATATTATCGTCAAATGTCGATGACGGCGCGGCGACATAGAATGGTATTCCATGCTCTTTTGCTAAAACCGCCACACAGTATGTACCGATCTTATTGGCGAAATCGCCATTTTTTGCAATGCGGTCGGCGCCGACAATCACTTTAGTGATTTTTCCCTGCTGCATCAGGAATCCGGCCATATTGTCGCAAATGAGGGTGACATCAATCCCCTCCTGCATTAGTTCCCAGCAGGTCAGGCGCGCCCCCTGAAGGATTGGGCGAGTCTCATCGGCATAGACTTTGACTTTCTTTCCCTGTTCATGGGCGGTATATATCACGGCCAGCGCCGTACCGATGCCGCCGGTAGCCAGCGCCCCGGCATTGCAGTGAGTGAGAATGCAATCGCCGTCCTTTATCAATTCGGCGCCATTCCGCCCGATGGCGCGACACATCTCTTCATCCTCTCTGAGAATGGTCACCGCTTCATCCCAGAGGAACTGCCCCAGTTCGTCAATATCCTCACCCCCATAGGCATGGCAGATACGCATGATTCTGTCCACGGCCCAAGCAAGATTGACGGCTGTTGGGCGGACTGCTTTGATTTCCCCGGCGACATCAGCGAGAATCCTCTTAAGATGCTCGCTGTCGGCTTTGACCTGGGCCTGTGCCGCAACGGCCAGGGCAAACGCACCCGCAATGCCTATGGCCGGCGCGCCGCGAATCTCGAGAGTTTTTATGGCCCGGATAATATCGCGGTAGTCATTATATTCATGATATATTATCTCAGCCGGAAGACGCCGCTGGTCAAGTATTCTCACTTTAGTCCCGATCGGCTCTATGGTCTTAAACTGCATCGTTCATTCTCCGATTATTTGAAGGATTACCTTGCGGTCTCGCGGGCGGTTGTCAAATTCGAGGAAAACCACCTGCTGCCAGGTGCCAAGCTGCAGTTGCCCATTGACAAATGGTATATTGATGTCCGGCCCAACCAGGGCCGCCCGCAAATGCGAAAAACCGTTGCCGTCATGCCAGGTCTTATCGTGCTGACAGGAGACATTAGAAGGGACAATCCTTTCAAATAGCTCGGGCAAGTCTGCCAGAAGCCCCGGTTCATATTCTATCGTAGTCAGGGCGGCTGTGGAACCGGGGACAAAGGCGGTAACAACTCCCGAGCTTATTCCGGCTGCCTGGATTTTTCCGGCTATGGCTTCGGTTATGTCAACGATATCACCGTCACCGCGGGTATGAAAGCTGATTTGATCCGATTTCACCATTTTCGCTACCGGTATAGGCTCCGCTTGATTTTTCTGGAGGAGGTCTTCTCAAACTCCTGATAACGAACTTCGAATCGATTGATTCTCTTGTAATCGGCCAGACGGTCGTTAACCGCTGTCACCTCGGCATCAATAATCTGCTGAATCTGCTCCGGGCCGGGTTCCTGCCCCTGAACCTTTTCATGGGATTTTATCCTTTCCAAATCGGGCACGATAGCGGCAAAGATTTCCTCGCCCATTTTGTTGTCTTTCTTTCTGCCCAGAACGACCGATTCCAATATATAGGGCGACATAAGCAGGGCGTTTTCAATTTCCTCGGGGTAAATATTTTTTCCGGCGGCGCTGACGATGAGGTTTTTCTTTCGTCCTGTTATATACAGATGGCCATTCGAGAGGCGCCCCATATCGCCCGTATAAAGCCAGCCGTCCCTGATTAACTCCGCGGTAGCTTTGGCGTTATCAAGGTATCCGGGGGTATTGGATGGCCCTTTCACCTTTATTTCCCCTATACCTTCCGGCGACGGATTGTCGATTTCAACAGACAGAGCGGGAAGGGGCGACCCGACCGATTCAAATCTTATATCATGAGGGCGATGGACAGAGACGACCGGCGAGCATTCGGTCATTCCGTATCCCTGCAGGAAGTCAAATCCGACCAGATTGAACCATTCGGCAATTTCGGCCGGAAGCGGGGCGCCGCCGGAAATGAGCAGGCGTATGGAACCGAGGCCGGCATTATTTCGCAATTTCCGAAACAGGGATTTTCCAGCCCTGATTTTAAAATTCCACGCGAGTCTGCTGACCCCATAGAGCAATCGGTAAGTCAACCGTCGAGCAAATGGCGATTCCTCAATTCTCTTTTCAATTGTTTTATACATCTTCTCGAACAGAAGAGGTACCCCCACCATGCAAGTGACCCCATGATTCCTGATATCCTCAAGGATATCGCGTGATTTAAGCGACTTTGAGTAGGCTATCGTCGTTCCGATGCAAAGCGGGAGGAGAAAACCGCAGGTGGCTTCAAGAGTGTGATGAAGCGGCAGGACGGATAAGTATATGTCGTCGGAATAAAATTCAATGCAATGTATTATCGCCTCAATATTGGAAAGTATATTGCGATGAGTTAGAATTACCCCCTTGGGGTCACCGGTCGTTCCGGAAGTATATATCAGCGCCGCGGGGTCCTCCATACTCCTTAATTCGCCGATCAGTGGTACAGCCTTCGCCAATATTTCCAGATTAGGTGCGTTATCGGGTTCAAAACCAATCAATTGCGTGTCTAATGCCGACTGATTAATAATCTCCCGGGCAACCCCAGCATACTTTCCGGAACAGAAAATGAAACGGATGCCAGACATTTTAAGGATGTTGCGCAGTTCCATTTCTTTCCAGGCACTATCAAAGGGAACGACTATCCCTCCGGCGTTCAGAATGGCCAGATAGGTTAATCCCCATTCAGGACAATTCTCCGAAAGAATGCCGACTCTGTCTCCTGCTTTCAGCCCCAGCGACCTCAATCCGCCGGCCAGCTTAAGAATATAGCCGGCCAACTCGCCATAAGTGTATTGGCGGGATGTGCCGGCCTTCCCGAGCATTGCAATTTTATGGGGCTGTTTCCGGCAGCTTTCAATTATTGTCAAATGAAGGGAGGGAAGGATTTTTAGTTTCTCCGGATTAATCAACTGCATATGGGAAATCTATATGGCGGAACCCCGGACATCAAGCATTTTTCCCAAAATTAAAGGGCCATCCCGGGAATGGGATGACCCTCTCGAAACAAAACAGGAGCGAGATCTATTTGGTCAATGAAATTGTCTTGCTCAATGTTACGCTACCCCTCGGGTCAATATCCTGAACGCTGAGGGTAACCGAGGTTATAGTCGTATCGCTTGGGGCGTTGAACATGAAACCGGAAGCTTCCCCATACATATTCGTCTTTTGGGTTCCATTGCTGACCGTACCGCCGGTAGCACTCGCCACGAGAGTATGATTTCCCAGTAAATTACTCCAGCGATCCTTGATTACGACCGAGAACGGCACCGAGGTGCCATAATTCGCAGTCTGGGTTATATTCAAATTACAGCCGGAGTAATAAGCCGGACCGGTCAGAAGAGCGCAAGTGACATTGCTGTTTACAAATCCCTTATAACCCGAGTTGATATAGTCGATAGCGCCGATACCGTCATCTATGACTCCGGTCATGGAATGGTCATAGTCCAGGATAGTGGATGTCACGGTCGCTTTGACGACAGACGAGTTGCAGCCGTCTTCCACGACTCCGGAGGCTATCGCGACAAAATTGCTGCTAAAATCGATTTTGGTTTGGTCAGCCACAAAGTTCCCATTGAGATCACGGACTTCAACATAGAAAGTCGCCTTGGATTTTCCATCGGCCTGGAGCGAGGTCGGGAAGCCGACGAACCAGAGCGAGTCGGGAATCCAGCTGTTGATGAAATATCCGGAATCAATAAGAGTACCGCCATTGGTCTCGGCATAGACCTTCACAATACCGTCGGTGCCGGAGGCATCATAACCGGAAATCCATTCCGTTGTGGCCAACCCTTCCTCATACATGGTTCTGGCCTCGTGCGCTTTAATGGTCCCTTCATCGCAAGTGAAATAAACGGCGGTCGAATCGGCCACGGGATTGTGGTAGATGTCGGAAATCAGTGCCGTAACCGTAACTCGCTTATTGAGCCATCCCCAATAGGGAACATTACAGTTGGAAGCACCGACGACAATTTTGGCCGGAGGACCGGCATGGACCATAATCTGAGTAGCGTTTGAAAGAACCGTATCGGCATAGGCCCGAATGCGAACCGTTCCCGCGACCGTGCCGGAGGCGATCGGACAACTGGCCAGGCCGAGAGAATTGGTGGTGGCAACATAAGGGCCATACCCCATGGCGCCAAGATGCTCGCCGCCCCCAGGGCCATCGGTGATAATAAATGAAATCTGCAAACCTTCGGGAACACGGTTGCCGTTGGCATCATACGCCACTGCCTGGAGTAGAGAATGCTCTATGCCGCCGGTTGATTTTACGGCCAGGTGAATATCCTGTGCCATCAGGGCAATGCTGGCAATAGAGGCATCCGGAGTCAACTGTATTGATGTCTCGGCATCTCCCTGCAAACCGATGTCTGTGACAGTCGCTTTGATATAGACTGTAATGGCCTCGGTCCCGGAGGTATAATTAACCACTGCTTGACCATTCCCTCCCGATGTCAGAACTGTGGCGGGAATGATCCCGATCGGATCCCAGTGTCCGTTGGGAATGGCGTCATAGACCACGGAGTCAACGCCACTCGAAAAATAACCGTTATGGTCCACATCGACAAATTTTTCTCCCGCCGTCAGCTTGACAACGGTCGAATCGGGCGCGGGCTGAAGATTGGCATCTCTGATAGTTATGGTCACCTGCGAGGTCGAAAGCCCGTCGGCCAGAAGCAACGTGGGCGAAATGGCCAGGTCAACATTCCCCGAGCCGGTCTGCTGTCTCGGAGTGATATTGACCGAGACGCTCTTGGAGGAGCCTGCGGAGAGGGTCGCCGTTATAACTGTCCCGCCCGACTGGGTGGCCGTGAATACGGACGCAACGATACCATCCGCATCGGTAGTATCGACTGCCGGATTGAAATAACCGGCCGTCGTGGGTGTGGCCGTGAAAGTAACCACGCGATTGGGCAGCGGTTTGCTGCCATCGGAAACTTCCGCCTCCACCACGGTGGTGGCGCCGACAGTGATCAATGCCGGGCTGGCCGTCACGCTGGACACCTGCAACGTTCCTTCAGACTTGGAATCGTTTGAGGAGGAACTGCAACCGCCGATGAACATTATCATCAGGGCCGACAGAGCCAGAACAAGCGCACCGACAAAATGTTTTTTGAGTCTCATGACAACTCCTGTTTTTATGTAATGTTATGACTGACGATTCAATGAGAATTGAATTCTTTAATCTCCTTTATGATATTATCGGAATAATTGGGATTACTTTTAACCAAAAAAAACCCGCCCGAAGGGGCGGGTTGGGAATTATGACGGTATCTTACGGCGCCGTTTCGGCTATATCCAGCTCCACGATGGTCGGGGTAACAAAGATTACGAGGTCACGATTTTCAACACCTTTTCGTGTATATTTGAAAATGGCGCCGATAATCGGAATATCTTTTAAAATCGGCACGCCGACTTCCGATTCTTTCTCGTCCTGGGTCGTCAGGCCGCCAATAACCGCCGTCTGACCATTATTCACAACGACATTGGTTTCGGCGTTATTGGTATTGATGATAATACCGCTCGGGTCGGGCTGCAGAGTGCTTCGTTCCGGCTTCAGATGCATGAGAATCTGGTTTTCCGCGGTAATATGAGGCGTGCAGCTCAGAATCGTGCCGACTTCCTCAAACTGGATAACCACATTTCCGGATTGGTCAAACTGCTTGATAGGCACGCGCTGACCCATCTGAATGCGAGCTTCCTTATTATCAATAGTTGTAATTTCGGGATGAGCGATAATTTTGCCCTTGCCTTCGCTCACGATCGCAGAGATGGCGGCGTTAACATCCCAGCCTCTCTGTATGGCGACTATATTGTAGTTAACAAACGGATCGGTTACCCGGTCGCCGCTCTGCGTGGCGGTTTGCGAGATAGAGCGATCGCCGTCGGCATAAATCTTCTTTCCGCCGGCGGTCCAGTCGATACCCAGTTCATTAGCATCAGTGGAATAGATTTCAAGAATCTGAGCCGATATCTTTATCTGACGAGAAGGCTTATCCAATTCCTTGATGAAACTCACCACCCGATCGAGATTTTCGGGAACCTCCTGGAGAATGAGTGAGTTGGTGCGCTCGTCGGCATCGACTTTTCCCCGGGCGGTCATCAGAGACTTAACCGAGGCGACCACTTCGGCGGCGGCAGTATTGGCCAATCTTACAATTTTGACATCCAGCCGGGCCAGGGTTTCTTTTTCCATGTTATGTTTTTCTACTTCGGTCTGCTCCTTACGATAATCCGGGGCGGCCAGGACTCTAATGTAGTTGTCCTTTTCAAAAACCACGGCCAGGTCATATGTCTGCCCGATAATCTTCAGGGCCTGATCCCAGGCGACATTGCGGAGAGTAATCGTCACACTCCCCTGAACGTTGGGGGCCACAACGACGTTGACTTTGCCATATTCGGCGAGAGACCTTATGACCGTTCTTATATCGGCGGCCTGATAGGTGATATTCTCGATCGGCTGCGAAGGGTCGCCACTGCCGGTGATAGCCTGTGAAGCCGCCAAGCTGAACAGACCGACCGTCATCATGAGGGTCATGAACAGCCAGTCATATTTTCTTAATCTGGAACTAATCATATTCAATCCCGCCTTTCATTAATTATGACCGAGATAGAGTGCAATGGTTCGACTCCATCCAAATTCAAACAACTGGAAAAATGCTTTATCGCCTTCAATCCGATCGACAAAACCTTTCTGGACCTTGTCACCGGATTTGAGAAAATAGCCATAGCCGTCGAGATCTTCCAGAATGGCCCGGTTGTTGCCGGTGCCAGATTCCAGGATTCCCACCAGCCGCGAGGTTTCAACATCAGGAATCTTGTTTTCCCGAGATTCGTCGGACGGTCTCGCATCATCAATCAGGGTTTCAAAGGGATCCCGGAAAACGCCCGGGGCATATTCAATAACCATTCGCTGCGGAAATTCAGCGACAATGGTTCCTTTCAGCTTAGTTGGCATCGCCGGTTCGCGGCGAAAGCGCGAAGTCGATTTGGCGGCGGCAGAATCATTCGTTCCGGGGCCTTCCACAGCCGGCATATCGTCGGCCGAGACTCCTCCGGCCACAACGTCAGAGTCAAAATAGATGTCATCCTGATTGACCGAAGAATCCGTAATGGGCGCAGTACCAATATTCTTGGCCTCTGGTCTGGCCGGAGCAGGCGTCACCGTGGCGACAATCGGCTTTTTCTCTTCCTGCTTGACAGGCTGCGGGGCAGTCACGGGAGTGGTCACCGTTGGCGCGGGGACTGTGGTCGATATGACGGGGGGTTCTGTCTGTTTCTCAGACGGTTTAGCTTCACTCTGAGCTACCTGGGCGCCCGCCTGTATCGAAGGTGTTGCAGTCGGAACAGGTTTCCGTTCTTCGGCCGCCATGTCCCGCTCAATTAATGAGGATTGCTTCGGTTTAATGTAACGGGATTGGGGCGGGGTCGGCTGATTTTGAGCCTCAGACACGGTCACCTCTGGTGTGGAAATGACTGTCACATTCTCTTCTTCCACTTCGGCTGGTTTCGATTCCTTCTCCACGGAGGCGGTCACTACCGGCTCGGGGGCCGGAACCACAGCATTATTCTGAACTGTTGCCGGCTGAGGCTTCAAAGCTTCGGCTGGCTTCGCCTCTTTCTCTGCTGAGGCGGTCACTACCGGCGCGGGTGTTGGTATCGGATTATCGGAAGTGCTGGCCCATTCCGGGAAATCAGCGGTCTTGCTGTCGGGAATATAGAGACAGGCAAAATTGCCGCTTTTTTCTATGCGATAAACCGAGGGTTCTTTCAGGTCCAGAACGACTCGGACCACCTTTTCCGGCTTCACCGCGTACTGACTGGTTCTGATGGAAGTGACAATGGAAGGCGGCAGTGCGGCAAATATTTTCTGCCCCAGATTATGCACCGCCGGGAAAAGGTCGACGATGACCCGGAATGGCTTTCCATCTTTGGCATCCTCAATCTGATGCGTGAACTGGAAAGGCCCCGAGACATCTATCTTGAGGACAGTCTCGCCATTTGCCCGCTTGAGATGCAGCCGATCAAGGTTGACATCTGCAAACACGGCCGAATCGAGAAGCAGAATCGCTATTGACAAAATTAGATATTTAATTTTCATAACTTCCCCATCTCCTTATATAACCAGTTCCTGTAATCTCTCTTCCGGTTTGACAAAATAGGTAGAGAGGGTGAAGCTTGCGGTGACCGTAGGCTTTTGTAATTCCACCGCGATGCCTTCGTCATTTGTCGCCGGCGTGGCGGTGTTGCTCCCGGCAACAGCCTTCAGGTCAAGACCGGAGACATTGGCGATAAACGGAAAATTGGCCACATAGCCGATGAATTTGCCGAAATCGTGGTAAGTACCTGTCATTTCGATACTGAAACTGGCCACGTTATAGAAGCTTTCCGGTTTAATCGGTTGCGGCTCAATTTTGACAATCTTGGTCCCGGTCAACGATGAGGCGGTATGCAACTGCACCAGGAAAGAGGGTATCTGCTTAACTTCGGGAAGAAGCTGCTCAATTTCCTGATAACGCCCAAGCAAATCGGCATATTCCAGTTTGAGGGCGTCTAAGGACTTGGACTTCATCTCGACATTCTTCAGGTTGGTGATCATCGTCTCATATTCCCCGGTCATGCCGGCCAGTTGAATGTCATATTTGGAATACAGTCTAGTGTACCAAAAATATACCACCACAAAGAAGGCTACTATGCCAAGGGAAATCTTCTGAATTTTTGGGTCTCTGAAATCCATGGCGCCTCTCTTTAGTTTGTAATTTCCAGATTACTATCAGTTTGCTGAGCGACTATTTTTTCCAACTCTTCGTCGGACAAATAATGGACATTGCAGCTCAGTTTAAAATTATATGCCTTCTGTTTCCCAAAAGCGATTTCCTTGGAGTAAACCAGGTCGACATCTTCAAAGAAATTCGATCTCATCATCTTGATCATGAAAGAGGCCAGGGCGTTGAGAGTGAAAGTGAAGCCTTCAATCTCGGCTGGTCTGACAATCGGCCCGGTCGGAGCGGAAACAACGGTCGCGGTCTCGACTTTGGGGGGCGGCGCATTCTTGCCGGCCTGCCCCGGCTTAGGTGCGGAAACCGCCGGTTTTTCCGGAATTTCGACGAAACTGGACAGCCAGACAAATTCCGGAATGTTACGAGTCAGATCCTCTATAATTCTGACCCAGGCGCCGCGGTGACGATCCAACCGCTCCACCGCCTCCATGCGGTTGGTTATCTTGGCCTTGATATCAATCAGAGCATCGACCATCTTGATATCCTTTTCCAACTGGGCGGTTCGCGACCGGGCGATTTCCATCTGCCCGCTCAACTCTCTCATCTGATGCAGCTGATAGACCGTGACAGCCCCCAGCATCAGGATGATACCACAAACAGCGGCCGCGGCATAAATGCCATGTTTGCCCAGACTGACTCCCCCGGAACGTTTGAGGTACTGCTTGGGAATCAAATTTATATTTATCATAGCCCTACCTCACCTTCCTAATCGCCAATCCTACCGGTACGGTCAGAAGGGGGGCGATCTTTTCGGGAGACAGATATTGAAACATCTCGGGGTCAAAATCTATATTGCGCAGAGGATTGAGTATCTCCAGAGGGATATTCAATTTCGACTGCAGATATTCG
Organism: Candidatus Zixiibacteriota bacterium; assembly: GCA_026397505.1. Lineage (NCBI taxonomy): Bacteria > Pseudomonadati > Candidatus Zixiibacteriota > Candidatus Zixiibacteriota bacterium. The sequence continues at coordinate 30,342 of JAPLUR010000123.1, read as the reverse complement.
GGAAGGTACGGCACCAGAGCTCCTCCGCCGGAGAGCACCAACCAGTCAATCTTGCTGACCTTGGCCTGCGTTTTGAAATATGAGAAGGCCAGTTCCAAACCGGAAATCAGTTCCTCAATTGAAGAGATAATGGTGGCCTTGAGCATATCCTGGTCGATGGAGTCTTTCATCTCCCCTTTCAGAGCCTTGCCGGCCAATTCGGCATTCAACCGGAATTCCTTCTGGATCGAGTTATAGATATCTCTGGTTCCGGCGGAAATGTCACGCGTCGAATGATAAAGGCCCTCATTGAGGTAAAGGACATTGGTGACATCATAGCCGACATTGACCAGAACCGTTGTCCGGGTAGGATCAATATCGTAATTGAACTCATAGGCATTCAGAGTAGCGAAAGCATCGATATCGACCACAACCGGCTGCAGACCGGCATCCAGAATCAATTCGATATAGGAATTGAGGAATTCATTGCGGGCAGCGACCAGCAGAATTTCGGCCTTCTTGGTCTCTTCATCGACCCGGATGACATGATGATCAAGCGTGACATCCTCAACATCAAAGGGAGAGCGTTGTTCCGCCTCAAAGAGTATGGCCTGTTCCGCCTCGGAACCGGATTTTTTGTCGATCGTGAATTTGTCGGTAATCACGCCGTATCCGGATATGGAAACAACGACATCCTTGATCCTTGGATCGACTTGATCGATAAGAGATTGAATATTGAATATAACGGCATCGCGGTCACGCACTTCGTCGGCCACAATGGCCTCGGGCGGGAGTTCTCGGATTCCCATCGCCGCAACAGCCAGCCCCCCCTTATTATGGTCAAGCTTTACCAGCTTGACGGAATTTGCACCGACGTCCAGACCGACGGTACTCTTGCTCCTTTTAGAGAATAACATAGGCGTCTCTTCTATTATTATGAGTCTTTTTATTCATCTTTATCATTTATCGTCAATAATTCCTCAAAATTAACCACCGGCAATCTGATACGAGTCTCCTCAACAATTCGCCTTATCAGCCTTTGACATATGGTTTTCTTTGAGATTATCGGACGTCCGGTTCAATTTTTTAACACTTAACGAATTTATTTATAAAAAAACCCCCCGTCCATAGGACGGGAGGTTCTACCGGAGGATGAGAAAGAGGGAGCTTTGGTCAATAATTATGGATATAAGCCACTTTGGCCCGACCTGTCGAAGCTAAGACATTGACCTGAGAGGTATTAACTATACCACGATCAGTCGTAAGCAGATATATATCCCCACTGGCCGAAGCGGTTCCATTCGGCTCATAAATAACTGTCGAATTCGGAAAAGAGGCATATAGATAGGCAATATCATAGGGGAGCTGATCAACCTTTATCACCGAATCGCTGCCCGATTCAAAAGTATAATTTGCGAGATTGGTCAGATCTTTAAATGTGGTGACGGTGCGATTCGTCGCGTCATAGTAGATCCCGTATGGGGCCTTCTCCGAAATCGCCTGCGATCTGGCCATCCGCAGAGTTGAAACCAGATTCTTGGTTTCGCTGCGGAATTTTATTCTCTGGACGGCACGGTTGAAACTGGGGGCTGCAGCAGCCGAGATAATTCCGATCACAACCACGGTGGACATTAATTCCACTATTGTAATACCGGCAATCGATTTCAATCTATTATTCATAATCTCCATTTCCTTCCATCTGGCTTTTCTGCGAACTTATTTTGCATAAATGATGCCCTTTATGAGAAAATATGACGACCGACCGGTTATCCAACATATCTTTTTGATGCACAAAGCATTAGATTTACACGTCATTGGTAATAAATTGTGAAAGCGGACTGGATGATCCTTGTGCGCCGCAAAATATATGGGGTCTTCCCCATATTAATAGCGCCTTGCCAACTTCTCCTTGACATCGGACGAGGATTTATTAATTTATTATCAGTCAACTCATTACGATTTGCCTTTAATGCTTACAGGAAGGACTCGGCATGAATTTCCTAAGAATCATAAAGACCATTGGATTCCTCACCGCCATCCTCCCCAATTCCCTTTATGCCGCTGATTCCGGCAGTCTTCTGGAAAAACCCCTGGTTCTAACCAAGCCTCCGGCTGCAATTTCCGAAAAAGCCGGCAGCTACCTGCTTGGACAGAATAGGGACAAGGTAAAAATCTGGGTCTTTTTCCTCGATAAGAGAGTCTATGATGAATCCGCCTTTCGACAGGCTGCGGCAAAAGTAGCCATTAGTGAGCATACCGTATCAAGGCGGCAGAAGATGGGCATCACAGGAATTACCTTTGCCGATCTTCCGGTGAATGAGGGATATATTGCGCAAATTATTCTCGAGGGGGCGTCTCTGCGCCGGATTTCGCGCTGGCTGAACGCGGCCAGTTTTGAGGTTCCTGTCAGCATGATTGAAACGATTGCCGCATTGCCTTTTGTCGGCCGGATTGAACCGGTGGCCTCCTTCAAGGGTGATAGGCCACCCACTTCCGAAACCCCCATTCCTTCACGTCTGGAAAAACCAGGCGATATAACCGGCCTTAATTATGGTCTCTCTTATGCGCAGGTAAATATGATTAATATTCCCGCCATGCATGATATGGGATATAAAGGGCAGGATGTCATTGTGGCCATGTTTGACACCGGTTACAGGAAATCACATCAGGCATTCGCCCAGGCATATAAGAGTGGGCGAGTGTTGGCCGAATATGATTTTATATTCAATGACGGCAACACCGATAATCAGCCTGGAGATGATGTAAACCAGCACGACCACGGCACGGAAACATGGGCGACTCTTGGGGGAAGCTATTCCGGCAGGATTTTCGGTCCTGCTTATGGAGCCTCTTTCCTTCTGGCCAAGACAGAGGATATGAGAAGCGAGACCCAGGTTGAAGAGGACAACTGGGTGGCGGCGATGGAATGGGCCGATTCCCTCGGCGCCGATGTCATATCATCTTCACTGGGATACTCGGATTGGTACACCTACGCCGATTTCAATGGTAATACCGCCGTAACGACAAAAGCGGCCAATCTAGCCGCCGGACTGGGTATCATTGTCTGCAACTCTATGGGGAACGCAGGCCCGAACGCGGGCACTCTTAGTGCCCCGGCAGATGCTTTTGATATTCTGGCCTGCGGGGCGGTCGATGCCTCAAGATATATCGCCACATTTTCTTCCCGCGGCCCAACCTATGACGGCAGAATAAAACCGGAAGTCTGTGCCATGGGTGTCTCAGACTACACCGCCGGTGCCTGGGCCGATAATGCTTATACTTATGCCAGCGGAACTTCATTCGCGGCGCCTCTGGTCGCCGGATCTGCGGCGCTGATTTTATCGGCCAACCCTTCCCTGACGCCGCTTCAGATAAGAAAGAGTTTGATGCTCACGGCCGGCCAGGCGCAGAATCCGGATAACAATTATGGATGGGGCGTTATCGATGCTCTGGCGGCCTACAACTGGGGCGCCAATTTCACTGCGGACAGTACGCTGGGATATGGTACTCTGGGCGTCAATTTTACCGATATCTCCAATCCGGCTGCGGCCGGCTGGAAATGGTATTTCGGCGATGGGGATTCCTCTTCTCTGCCGAATCCGACCCATCAATACAATTCCCCCGGCTCTTATGATGTTACCCTGATAATTGAATCATCCGAAGGAACGCTGAATCGCACCAGAAAGGAATTGATAGCGGTTGTGGCGGATACACTCACATTCGGTACCGATTCAGCCTATTCGGGATATACCGCAGTCATGCCAGTTGTATTAAAGAATTCACAGAGACTCAATTCAATTATTATCCCGGTATCTTATTCGCCGGGAATGAATTTAAGATTTGATTCGCTGAGCTTCGGTAGTCGCACATCAAATTTCGAAGCGCTGAAGGTGCTTTATCGAAATGACCCCATGCATCAACTGGTGTTCGAACTCATTGCCGATACCGGCGGCGGAACGTCGCGTTTGGCGCCGGGTAACGGAGAGATCGCCCGTCTGTATTTTGGCCTGGACAGATATGCTCCACCCGGAGTGTTGACATCAGTTGACACTTCCATAGTCGACGGCAAGATTATCAATCTGGCCAATGCCTGGGTTCAATACGGTCCGGTCGTCGTGGGCGGGGATGTCATTGCCCGTTATGTCAGAAGAGGTGATGCTGATAATAACGGTTTAATAAATATGCAGGATATAATGTACATGATAGCTGCACTCTATCTCAGTGGTCCTCCGCCAGTAACGATAAGGGCGGGGGATGCAAATTCGGATAACATGCTCACCCTTCGTGATATAGGTTATCTGATAAATTTCGTTATTAAGGGCGGCCCTCCGCCTAAAGATTAACGGCAGATTGAGGCCCCGCCGGAGAAGGCGGGGCCTTTTTATTAGATTATAAAGATGCCGTCTTTATATATGAGCTTGCCGTCGGCGATGATTTCGCCGCCTTTTTTCAGATCACGCACCATATCCCAGTGAATGCCCGATTTATTCCGGCCGCCGGCCTCGGGGAGACCAGCACCCACCGCCATATGACAGGTACCGCCGATTTTTTCATCAAAGAGGGTGTTTTTCGTGAATTGGGTGATTTCGTAGTTGGTGCCGATGGCAAATTCGCCGATTCGACGCGACCCTTCATCGGTATCGAGCATTTTAATCAGATAGTCTTCATCCTTTTCAGCGCCGGCTTTCACCACTTCGCCGTTCTTGAAAGTCAACTGCACTCCGGAAACCTCACGCCCAGTAAGGAAGGCCGGGAAATTGAACCGAATTGTACCATTGGCACTATTTTCAATCGGAGAAGTAAATATCTCACCATCGGGGAAATTCTTCTGGCCGCAGCAATTGATCCACTTTCGTCCCTTAACATTGAGAGTCAGGTCGGTCTGGTCGGTCAAAAGATGTATTATTTCCACCTGGTCCAGGATTTTGATCAATCGGTCCTGTTCCTTTTCCACTTTCTGCCAATAGGCCACCGGGTCGGCTTCGTCGACATGCCCGGCGCGATAGACAAAATTCTCATATTCGGTGATGGACATTTCGGCATCCTGGGCATGCGCGGGGGTGGGAAACTGTGTGCCGCACCAATGGAGCGAGCCATCCCCTATTCTGGCAATGTATCTATCCATCCACTTACGCCCGGCTTTATTGTTCAACTGCTGGCGGGAGGGATCAATGCCGGAAAGATATTTGGTATTGGTCGATCCCCAGATATAAAGATAGGCATCGATCTTTTCAATCTCGAATTCCCGGATGGGAGAGATGTATTTCAACTGGGCATCGTTGGCCTTTTTGTAGAACATCTCTTTGAGGTCGATAAGCGAAATTTCCACATAGGGATATGCTCCCGCGGCCAGAGCCTCTTCATAAACAGCCTTGACCAGCGGCTCAGCCACCGGTTCGGCCGCAATCTTGAACAACTGACCGGGCTTAATTTTCAATGAATAATGCACCAGAATTTTGGCCAAGTTCCTTACTCTGGAATCCATAGAATCTCCTATCGCTCAACAGATTTTTATATTTTCAATTTCAAGAAGTTGCTTTTTCAATTTCAATCCGCCGCCATAACCACCGAGGCCATTGGAGGCGACGACCCGATGACACGGGATGATCAGAGGATGCAGATTACGGGCATTGGCCATGCCGACCGCCCGTGCGGCGCCCGGTAGTCCTATTGCGATCGCAATGGCACCATAAGTCTTCGTCCGGCCATAGGGAATCGCCGCTACCTGTCGCAGCACCTTTCTTTGAAAAGGAGTTCCTCTGAGATCAAGTCGAAGGGAGAACTTTTTCAATTTCCCTCTCAAATAAGCTTGTATTTGTTTTTCAGCTTTTCTATTTTCGCTACCCCCCTGCGCAATTTTGTAACCGTCAAATTTCTTTGCCAGCACGGATAGAAAGCGGGTCGAACTCTCGGTGGGAAGCCCGATTACGGCGATTCCCTTTTCGGTTTCAGCAAGTTGAAACCGCCCGAATCTGGTGCTGAACTGATGAACAAACAGGCATTTCATATGCCATTCTCCTCTTTCATCAAAGAAAACCACAAGTATATGGTAAACAGCGAGCGGTAAGGTATCATGGGGCGCGCCAGTTTTTCAATTTTCTTGTTGTCGGGGATGGCGCGCATCCGGTAGGCAATCCTGACAGCGCGATGCAGGCCGGAATCGCCGAGTGGAAGGCAATCAAGGAAGCCCGCGCCGCGCAGCAGAATATAATTGGCCGACCAGATTCCGATCCCGCGAATACTCATAAGATAATGTACGGCGGACAAATATGTTTGTTCCACAACAGAATCGAAAAGCGAGCTGTCTTTGGAGAGGTAAAACGAAAGGTCACGAAGATATTCCGCTTTGCGAGCGGAAAATTGAAGACTCCTCAATTCAGCGACCTCCAATTTTGCGAGATCGGCCGGGCGAGGAAAGAGAAACCATTCTCGACCAGCATGATGGAATTTTCTGCCGAAATTTTCCACCAGTCTCTTTTTGAGGGTATATGCAAAATGCAGATTCACCTGCTGACCCATCATCGCCCAGGCTGCAGATTCAAATATGGTCGATGTCAAAAGCGGTTTGAGGCCGCGAAATTTCTCGATCAAAGTCATAAGATGTCTGTCCCGAGACGCTTTTAGATAGAAGGGGAGCAGGTCGAGATCGGCGCATATGATTTTCCGGGCGGCATTAATGACATCGGATCGCTTCACTTTCCCGGTGTTCAAGGCCGTCCAGCGCACTACTCCGTGAGGAGATTCGATATCGCCGAGACATTCAATTTCCGCCAGCACCGGCACATCGCCAATCAGAAGCGCTCGGCGCAGCTTCTTATCGTGAACGTCATCGACATTCTCGAAACGGCTTCTTTGTGAAAATCGAAGAGAAAGAGCAAAGTCGTGCGGAGGGGTGATGCTGAAATGGGCCGCGTGCCATGAAGTCACTTTACTGCCGCGCTTACTCATTTCAGTATCTCCAGCAATTCCTCGAGGCGATGCAAAAAAAGATCCGGCCGGGCCGCCTGAAGATCATTTTCACGACCGAAAGGGGAGCTTACGCCAATGGCCGGGAGGCCGGCCGCCCGCGCGGCCTGAATATCATTGACGGTGTCGCCAATGACAACCGAATCTTCAATTTTCCCGCCCAGCATCTGCAGTAATTTCTGATATGCTTCCGGCGCCGGCTTGACCTTTGCGACATCATCGGCCCCGACAAACGCATATACCATATGATTCCAATGCAGCTTTTCAAGAATCTTGTTTACATGCACGCGCATCTTGGTGGTGCCGATTCCGATTACATATCCCCTTTTGAAAAGGACATCAAGCACCCGATCAGCCTCACCGACCGGTTCAGCCGAGGCGGCAATCGCACCCAGGCCGATCTCCTGAAAGTGCCTCCAGAATTCTCTGTACGGCTTATTTGAAAAGGAATGGAACATCTCTTCCAACGGGTAACCGATAAAACGCTTGATTTCCTCATCGGTCCGAGGCGGTTCTCCCAAGGCTTTCAACGCGTAATTGGTTGCGATTATCACCCCGCGCGAGGAATCGATGAGTGTACCATCAAAGTCAAAGAGGAGGTGTCTAATGTTGTCAATTTTCAAAATTTAATGAACTTTCTTGCATAATAGAGCGGTATTACTCGAATCAAAATAGGGTTGGTCGCCACTTATGTCAAACATAATCCACCCCCGAAATCGCTCTAAGCTGTTAAGCACTTGAACAATATTATTGCAGAAACTTGCATAAGAGAGCATTTTTCATTGAAACTCAACATGATATGAGATTCCGGGTCGAACAGGAAGGCGGGAATTTATGACGGGTCTCACAGTGAAGCCAGTTGGTTCAGATAACATCTTGCTGTCTAACGATTTGCAGGTAGCATGCCACCATCGTAAAAAAAGTGAAACTTAATTTCCGTCTTAACTGTTAAATTGTCAAGCAGATAGGATATAATCACGGTTCTCATCTTGCTTGACAAAATGTGGTAAACAGATAGATTGACATTGGTGAACTACTCATATTGGAGGTCTTTGGGATGAAAAGATTTACTATGATGATACTGGCGCTGACAGCATTTATGATGGGATTGATCTGGGTGGTTGGAAGCGGGGAAGCTGTCCAGCCTCCTGAGACCAAAACCATCTATTTGGCCGCGGATACTCTTCATATAAATCTCGATGAGACACCATCAAATGCGGCGGATAGTGTCGGCCAGGATCCGCGTGAAACGCTTCTGCGCGAGATAAAGAAATTCAATCAGACGGTTTTCGATGTTAAGAATCGTTATATGGAGGATGTCGATACCAAAGAATTGATTAACGCCGGTATTCGCGGAATGCTGGAGGATCTGGATCGCTATTCCGTTTTGATGGAGAAGAAATCATATGATGCATTGATGGAAAGCACTCATGGGAAATATGAGGGTTTGGGGATGGAGATTGATGCCCGTGATGATCACATCATCATAGTGACTCCGATGGAAGGCTCGCCCGCCTATAAGAGGGGGCTGAAATCGGGAGATCTCATATTTGAAATCAACGGCAAATCAACTTATAAATTATCCACAGCCGATGCCTCAAAACTAATGCGCGGTCCCAGCGGGACCAAAGTCATTCTCAAGATCAAGCGGGAAGGTATTCCCGATATGCTCGATTTCGAAATGGAACGGGCAATTATCGAACTCAAATCGGTAAGTTACTATGGAGTTATCCCAGGGAGCAATATCGGTTATATCCGGCTCTCCCGCTTTGCCGAAGAAACCAGCAACGAGTTAACTCAGGCAATTTCGGATCTGAATACGAAAGGGATCGACGGATTGATTTTTGACTTGCGATCCAATGGCGGCGGCCTTCTGCAGCAGGCGGTCGAAACAGGCGAACTGTTTGTGCCGGAAGGGAAACTGATTGTTTACACCCGCGGCCGGTTCTCGGATTCGGAGCGCAGGTATTATTCCCGCCGTCTGCCGATGTTTCCGGATAAGCCGCTAGTGGTGTTGGTTGATGAGGGCACCGCCTCAGCCTCGGAAATCGTGGCCGGAGCCATTCAGGATTGGGACCGCGGTATTATCATGGGACATCCCACTTACGGCAAGGGATTAGTGCAGCAGATTTTCCCGGTCGGAACCGATGATGAGGTGGCGCTGAAACTGACTACGGCTAAATATTATGTCCCTTCCGGAAGATGCATACAAAAACCGGAGAAGGAGTGGAAAGATGGGGCTCGTGCCGATATGGCCGGTCTGGACACTCTTGAGGGACAAAGTGCAGACTCTATCGGGGCCGATTCCATCGCCGTTTCCAAGAAAGAAACATTCAACACCAGTAATGGCCGGGTGGTTTATGGCAGCGGCGGCATCCTGCCCGATGTCGAAATCGCTCAGGATCCTTTCCTCACTCCACTGGAGATCAATTTGGAAAGAAAACAGATGTTCTTTGATTTTGCGGTGAAATATCTGGTAGCCCACCCGGATTTCGGTCGCGAGACGCCTGTCACCGATGAAATGGTCAAGGAATTAAGATCATTTATTGAAAGCAAAAATTTCACATATAAGACCTCGCTTGAAGTCTCCCTGGATAAAATCAAGGATTTAGTCAAAGAGGAAAAGAAGGATACTTTATTCGCTCCGGCTATATCCAATTTCGAGGAAAAAATAAAAAAGGAAAAGGAAGCTGATTTTGCCAAATCCATCGATTATTTAAAGAAGGCAATCAAGCGGGAAATCGTGGCCAAGATTGCAGGCGAACGGGGAATTTATGAGGAGATCATTCTCAAAACCGACCCCGGTGTCGTACAGGCCATGGATCTTCTGAGGAATAAAACCGAATACAGCAAACTTCTTCAGGGAAACCTGTCGCAAGGTCAAAAGCCGCAGGATTGAGTTCCCGAGTATCGAAGCCCCGCCCATCGGCGGGGCTTTCTTATTTTAGATCGAACCTCTTAATCAGCCAGCGGTCACCGGCTTTCACCAGGGTAATCTCAGTCGGACGTCCGATATCGGCGCTGTCGGCCATGATAAAACAGTTGACCACCCCCCGATCCCGGGTATAGAAAAATTCTCTCCGACCGAAAGTGTAGAAACTTCGGCCTCCGGCGTAAACGTCATCCAATATCTTTGTCGAGCTATATCCCTGATTAAAGGCCTCGCCAATTATCAATGAATCTATTGCGGCGGCATTCTGCTCTTTGACGGCGCGATCCAGTTTCGCCAGCAGGTTTTTGATGACGGGGATTTCATCGCGAGGCGGATTCCTTCTGGTGCAGGCAAGCGTCAACAGCAGAAGCACCGCCAGCAGAAGCGCCAGACTCTTATGAATTGTCTTTCTCATCAATCGGTCACCTTATTCAATATATAAAATCCGCTTCCTTCCCGGGTGAGGAGATTGCCCTTTGTCAGCTTATCCAGCAATTCGGTAACAATCAAATTCCAGCACCAGTATCGCGCTCCGCGGAAATATGTTCCGTAAGGAGGGCCGGAGAACATTTTTGTAATTTCCGCTTTCAAATTTGCGACAGATGTTCCAGCGCCATGAGCGAGAATGGACAACCCCGGAGCCACTTTACTTTCATCATAAGAAAAATAAGTTGAAGGGGAATTCTCAGCAAAAGACCAGTCATACAAGGCACGACCATCCGCAGAAATACCGGTCCGGGGGGTACAGTTAATAGCTATTTCCGAATCGGCGCAATAAATTCGCTCACCGTCGGGATCTTTCTGATAATGATAGAAAGAGCGCCCGGCATTACCTTTGTCGGCGCCGACGAGGTACATATATTCAAGCATAAAAGCGTTGCAGGGATTTGAATTCGCGAAAATATTGAATTCCACTCCGTCATTGACGAAATCGCGCCCCAGCTTATCCCACAGGAAAAGAGTCAATATCACCGGGTATTTATGGTAAAGAATGGAACCGCCATCAAAGAGATTGAATTTATCACGGGTCAGTTTTCCCGATGAAGCCAGCGCCTCAATGGTGCTGTCGTATCGGGGGATGTTAACACTTATGGTTTTATAAAGATCTTCAACGGCGCTGTCAATCATCGGTCTAAGTCTATCTATGGCGGGTTTATCAATCACGGCAAAGGCCGGTTTCGGGCCCGAAGCTTCCTGCTTAATATATTGCCATGATTGCAGCTGGGCGGTCAGACTGCTGATATAGTCGGCGCCGGCGCCCGAGAGCACGGAAATCTCATCAAGACTTTTCCCCTGATGAAGCAAAACAAAAAACACTCTGGTGAAATAATTATCAAAGGTCACGTTCTTATCGACAAAGGCGGGGACCTCTATTTTCTCGGGAAGGAGCATCTTGAGCCCCTCAGGAAGCGCATGTACCGTGGGATATTTATTGGAAAGTAATTTCTGCGATTCCAGCAATGTGTCCAGCGTATCGACCACATTATAAAGGTCGAACTGAATGAATCCGGTGTCAAAATTGCAGGGTATTTCAAAGGGAACTTCAATCCTGGTTGTTGTCAGCGGCTCCAATATGAAGGCACTCATGGAGATTCTTTTCGGAGAGATGGCGCTGTGGGGGAAACTGACTTCAATCCGGGCAACAACGAACTTATAGTCGCCAGACGAATCGGTCAGACTCACCCAGGCTCTCTGTTTGCCCCAGTCGGTCGAGGAAAAACTGACATCGCCAACCTGGCAATCAGAAGATGAAGCGGTCATGCCTCCCGCAAGAAGGAACAGCAGCATGCAGAAGACTACTTTGTGTCGAAACAGCATAATTTCTCCAATTCTAAGTTAATTGATATTTCCCGGCCAGCTGGCCGCAAGCGGCTTCAATATCCAGACCCCGGCTCTTTCTTACCGTAACCGCCGAAGCGCGGGGATATAAAAGCTTCGCAAATTCATCCACCTGTTCGTCGGAGGGCCTCCGATAGGGCAGTGACGGAATCGGATTATAGGCCAATATATTAATTTTGCAGGGAATTCCTTTTATCAAGGCAGCCAGCTCTTTGACATCCTGCGGAGTATCATTGAACCCGGCGAAGATAATATATTCAAAGGTGACTCTTTTTTTTCTTTTAGCTGCGAAATATCGGGCGGCCTCCATCAGTTTCTCCAGGGGAAATGACTTGGCCACCGGCATAATCTTCCTTCTTTTTTCATCACTGGCAGCGTGAAGCGATATTGCCAAATTTACTTTCACTCCCGAATCAGCCAGGGTGTAAATCTGGGGGACAATTCCCACGGTTGAGACGGTCACTTTCTTAGCAGAAACGGAGAGACCCATCTCGGAGGAAATGATTTCGACCGCCCGGAGCAGATTGTCATAATTGAGAAGGGGTTCGCCCATACCCATGAAAACGATATTTTCGAAGGCTTCCGCGCCATTGCGGCCTCGAAGAAAGAGAAGTTGTCCCACCATTTCCCCAACGGTGAGATTTCGTTTCGGACCCATCTGCCCGGTGGCGCAGAATTTACACCCTAATCCACAACCGGCCTGACTTGAAATGCAGACCGTGTTCTTTCCCTTCTCGGGAATCAAGACCGTCTCCACAAATTCGCCGTCCCCCAGAGCAAAGAGGAATTTCTCGGTACCATCAACCGAGCGGGAGGCTTTCGCGAGTTTGAGCCCGACAAAGAAATATTTCTCGGCGAGTTTTCCCCGAAGCTCAAGAGAAAGGTCGGTCATTTTTTGGAAATCGGGCTGAAGAGAATTATACAGCCATTTGAACAATTGTCGACCCTTGAATCTCGCCGCTCCCAACTCCTGCACCAGATTTTCCAGGTCGACGAGAGTTGTCCCCAAGAGATTAACCCGTTCCATAAATATAAATTTATACTTAATTGCGGATTTTTCAAGCGGTTTAAATTATTAATAATAGATGACCAAAGTTCTGAGGGAATTGGAGAGATCTTCTCCCGATACGGCAAAACGGAAATAAGGTAAAATCAGCCGTCGGGTAATTTCGGCAAGATGGCTGCGGGTCGCCGCAGATTTCAGAGAGGGGAATCGGTCAGTGTTTCCCGGTGGACATCAATATAATATTGACTATTTCCAGGAGTCTTTCACAGGAGAAAGGCTTCTTGATAAACATGTCGCCCCCGACCTTGAATGACCGCCCCATATCATCATTTCGATCCTTGCCGGTCAGAAACACGACCGGAATGTTAGCCGTGACCGGATCATTTTTCAACTCATTACAGACCCCGTAACCATCAGTTCCGGGCATCATGATGTCGAGAAGAATGATATCCGGCTTGATCGCCCTGGCTTTTTTTAGCCCCTCGGACGCAACATTGTTGACAAAAACCTGATGACCGGCGTTTGTCAGAAATGCTTCAATAATCTCGGTAATCTGAGGTTCATCGTCGATTACCATGATTTTCGCTGCTGCTACTTTTTGTGCTAAAGCCATAAACACTCTCTAAAAATGTCTCTATCCATAAGCTGTATCGGCAGAAAGACCGGAGAGTTTAAGTGATTTCTATCGCTCCGGCGGGTAATATAATTGACCCGGTCATGGAACAAGCTATGCGCGGAAAGTGGAAATATGGGGGGCAGTTGAGTTTTGAATCAGAATCAGGACTTAGTAATACTCCGGGCGTCGATCCCCAAACAGGTCATTCCTCCCGGTAACCATTTTGTTATCAGCCAGTTCCGGAGCGACATCGACGGCCAGAAAGCCTGCTTCTTCACCCCCCAGTTCGGCCAGAACCTGACCATCAGGTGCGATTATCCGGGAGTGCCCGATGAATTTAAGCGACTTGCCGGTTCTCTGTTCGACCCCCACTCGATTGGCGGTCATGGTGAAAACGTTGTTTTCCAGCGCGCGGGTTATCATGGCATCAGGACAATGGGGTAATACCAGATTGGAAGGATGACAGATCATCTGCGCTCCCAGGAGGGCAAGCTTTCGGGCCGATTCGGGGAAACGCCAATCGAAACATATCATCATTCCAATTTTTGACTGCCGGAATGGGAAGACAAAAAAGCCGGTCGCACCGGGTGAAAAAATATCCTTTTCGGTATCGAAAAGGTGGGTCTTCTGATAAACATAAAAAATCCCGTCAGGAAGAGTGGCGGCGGCGGAATTATACAGTCTTTCTCCTTTCTTTTCCGGAAAGCCATAGATTATCAGGGAGTTCTTGCGAAACGAAAGCTCTTTCAGGGCCATAAAAGTGTAACCCTCCCCAGCCGGATCGGCAAGCCCGGCCGCTTCATCAGGATCATGGAACTGATAGCCGGAGGCAAACAGCTCGGGAAATACAAGTATATCAAAGTCAAAGTCTTCCACCGTCTTAATGGCGATATCAACATTCTCTCTGATTTGACCGAAACGGGGTGAATTCTGATATAATGCCACTCTCATAATAAGATCCTCACAGGCCTGCGCATGACTATAATATGGAGACAATAAAGTAATTGCAACGGGTATGATATAAATCTATATTAATCGCCATGCGGGAAAAAGATCCAAAAGAAAAGAATGTTGTCACCAATCGCAAAGCCTTTCGTGATTATGAAATTCTGGAGAAACGGGAAGCAGGTATCTCTCTGCGAGGCACCGAGGTGAAAGCTCTGCGGGAGGGGAAAGTGAATCTTTCAGACAGCTATGCCTCGGTCGAGGATGGCGAGGTGATTCTTTTCAATTTGCATATTTCTCCTTATGAGCAATCCGGTCGGGATACCCATGACCCGACCCGTCCGAGGCGGCTGCTTCTTCATAAAAGAGAGATTGGGCGCCTCTATACCGCTACTGCGGAAAAAGGACTTACACTTATACCGCTGAGAATTTATTTTAAAGGACCTTATGTGAAAATCGAACTGGCCACGGCACGGGGGCGTAAGATGTACGACAAGCGGGAAAGAACCGCCAAACAGGAGGCCGATAGGGCAATCGAAAGAGCCGTTCGTCGGAGAAATAAATGAGAAACATGATATCGAATATGCTTGCCCGGATGATTCTAATCGCAGTGCTCTTTCTGACACCTTGTCTGATGGCCCAGGAGTTGTCGGTTCAGATGCCCGGCGGACTGGAAAAAATAGACTACTTTCTGGAAAATAACAGTATCGTCTATTTTTCAATGTCGCAGATGGCCGGACTTCTGGGAGAGAGGCTCTCCTGGGAGGAGGTAGGCCTTTCGATATTATTTGTTACTGATTATCATCGGATGATTTTCTTTCCCGGCTCACCCTATTTCCGCGTGGATGATTCGGTTAAAAACCTGACCTATGCGGCGAAATTGAAAGACGGCCAGCTGTATCTTCCCGCCCAGACATTCTTTCCTTTCCTCGATAACGTTCGCCAGGAGCATATTGCCTGGGATTCCGGGCGGAGATCGGTAAAGGTTAATTCCGAGCGGTACAATGTCACTGATATCGACTTAGCTCCCAAGGCCAATGGCTTGCTGATCGAGATATTCCTCAACGAACCCAAGGAATATGAATTATTCACCTCCGAAGGAAACTGGATTAATGTTACGATTGCAGGCGGTAAGATTAATCAGCGGCAGATATTATCACATAAATCGAGTTCTCTTCTCCTTGATCTGAATGCATTTCAGTTTGAAAATTCGGCACAGATATCAATGCGATTCAAAAGGGATATCGGCAAATATACTCATCGTCTCCAATCCAATCCGGTCAGAATTCAGATTTCGCTGTTGGATACATCAGCCGCCGCTTTAGCGCCCGGAGGGCCGGGACCGGTCGGCCCGGATAAATTGATTGACCGGGTGATAATTGATCCCGGCCATGGCGGGACAGATTACGGTGCTATCGGACCCAAATCCACCAGGGAGAAGGAAATCGTTCTGGATATTGCACGGCGTTTGGCCAAGCTGATACGAAAAGACAAGCTTTTCGTAGCTTACATGACTCGAGACAAAGACATTAATGTCTCGCTGAAAGAGCGCGCCGACATGGCTAACAGATCCAAAGGGGACATATTTGTTTCCATTCATGCCAATGCCTCGATAAAGCGAGGGGTGCGTGGCTTCCAGGTTTTTTTCCTGGCGCCGGCCAAGAATGATTCGGCGCGGGCGGCGGCCCAGCTGGAAAATGCCCCGTTTCTGGCTGAAAAGAGGACTCGCTCCGAAGAAGGGAAAGATAATTTGAGCTACATTTTGAGCGATATGATACAGACGGAATTTCAGACCGAGTCATCCGATCTGGCGGCCATGATGGAAAAGGAGCTACGGCGTTCGGTATCGGAAACATCCAATCGGGGCATCGACCAGGCCGGTTTCTTTGTTCTCAACGGCGTTTATATGCCATCGGTACTGGTGGAGACCGCCTTTATCACCAATCGCGAGGACGAAAAACTGCTCAACAACAAAGAGTACCGGGAGCAGATGGCCAGGTCTATTTACGAGGGACTAAAAAAATTAAAAGCCAAATATGAGAGTAGATGATGATGGAAGATGCCATTCAGAATAGACCGATAGGGATTTTCGATTCGGGCGTAGGCGGACTGACGGTCGTGGCGGAGATAATCAAACTTCTCCCCGGCGAGAATATAGTCTATTTCGGAGATGTCGGCCGGACTCCATACGGCGGTCGTTCCAAAGAGATCATCACCCAATTTACCCGACAGGATATTAGTTTCCTTCTCGAGCATAAGGTAAAGTACATTGTGGCTGCTTGCAATTCGGCTTCGGCGGTCGCTTTGGAGACTGTTCGCCACGAATTTAACACTGATATTCTGGGTGTTATCGAGCCGGGCGCTAAGGCGGCGGTTAATCAAACCCGCAACAGTCGCGTGGGAATTATCGGGACGGTGGCGACGATCGGGTCGGACAGCTATGTAAGAGCGATTCACGGACGCAACGATAAAATCAAGGTCTTCTCTCTTGCCTGTCCCCTGTTTGTCCCGCTGGTAGAGGAAGGATACATTGAGAAGGAAGCGACCGAATTGATTGCCCGCGATTATCTCAAGACCCTTGTTGATGTTGATATTGACACCCTTGTTCTGGGATGCACCCACTATCCCTTACTGAAAAAGATTATCGGTAAAGTCGTTGGGCCGAAGGTGCGGTTGATTGATTCGGCTGAGGAAACCGCCCGCGAGGTGGCCGCCGTTCTTTCCTTGAAAAATCTACTTCGGTCCGGAACCGAGGGAGCATTCCTCAAATTTTATGTTTCCGATGTTCCGGATCGATTTTCGCAACTGGTGGGGCAGTTCATGGGACGCCATGTCAATAATATTACCCGAGTCGACATTACGAGGTACTAAGGAATGAGTATTTTTATCGCTGTTGCCGTTATGGTTATTGTCATCCCTGTCACTGTATATGTTGTGGTTAGAATTTTCTCCCGTCGCATAGAAAGTGATGTCCTGGTCAAGATTCAGGATTCGTTCAGCAGAGCCTCTCTGGAAGCTCTCTCGCAGAATACCGACCAGTTCCTGAAGCTGGCCAAGGAACGTCTTTCGAAGGAAACTCAGACCAATACTCAGGAGCTGGCGGCCAAGAAAGAGCTGATTGACAGTACCCTTCAGCAGATGAAAGCCGAAATGGAAAAAGTGGGGAATCTTATAGCGGCTTTTGAAAAAGACCGGGATCAAAAATTCGGCGCCCTCAGTAAGGGACTTCAAACCAATTCCGAGCAGACAGCCCGGCTTCAGGAAGTAACCGGCAAATTGAATACCATCCTCTCCGATTCACGGCAGCGTGGGCTCTGGGGCCAGCGGATTGCCGACGACATACTGCGAATGGTAGGAATGGAGGAAGGAATCAACTACATTTCACAGAAAACCCTGTCATCCTCCTCCGGCCGCCCCGATTTCACATTCATCCTGTCCAACAATAAGATAATCAACATGGATGTAAAATTCCCACTCGATAATTTTAAAAGGTATCTCGAGGAGACCAACGAAGGGGTGCGTCAGGGCTACAAGAATCAATTCTTCAAAGATGCTCGCAACATGATCAAGCAGGTGACCTCCCGGGATTATATTAATACCGATGCCAACACTCTCGATTTTGCGATTGTCTTCATTCCTCTGGAGCAGGCCTATGCGTTTATCATGGAGAACGATTCCACTTTTATGGATGATGCGCTGAAGTCGCGGGTGATACTCTGTTCCCCCTGGACGCTCTATGCCATGCTGGCCATAATACGGCAATCAATCGACAACTTCAACCTAGAGCGTTCCGCGCATAAGATACTGGAACTGATGAACAGTTTCTATAAGCAGTGGGACAGCTACCTGAAAGGTATGGAGAAGATGGGCAAGAAAATCGAGGAGTTGCAGAGCGAATACTTGGCTCTGGTCACCACCCGCCGCAATCAGCTGGAAAAGCCGCTGCAACAGATTGAGCAGCTTGCACGGCAGAGAGAGCTTTCGGAGCGCGAGCTTTCCGGCCCAACTCCGAATGGGACGGCAGATTCCTTCAAAAATAACCACTCCAATAATGGAATGTAAAATTATGGATTTGGTAAAAGCCAAAATAGAGCAGGCCATCGAGATTCTTGATGAACTGGATATTGATTTGTGGATCATATTCTGCCGCGAATCGGACATGATGGCCGACCCGACCCTGCCGCTGGTGGTAGGCCATAATATTGTCTGGCAGTCGGCCTTTTTCTTCACCCGCAAGGGGGAAACGATATATGTTCAGGACTGCGGCAAGGAAATTCAGAAAATCATAAAGAAAATCAATCCCCGAAGTATCGCGCTCAATTTCTCGCGTGACAATGATGCCGCCGATGGTATCACACACGGGATGTTTCTTCTGCTGAGTGAATATTTGAAAGGGACTATCTACCCCAAACGATTTGTCTCGTCGGAAGAATTTATGTCGCTTCTCCGCGGCAGGAAGACCAAAGAGGAAATCAACCTGATATCATCGGCAGCCTTTCTGGCCGCCGACTGCTGGAATAAATCATTGAAGGAGATTAAGGCCGGGATGACCGAAAAGGAGATTGCCGGAATCATTGATACCAATATTGCCAAATTGGGCGCGGTCAACTCCTTCGAGACGATTGTCAACGCCGGGGCTAAGACCAGTCCCGGACATGGCCACCCCACCGAGGCGATTTTGGAACCGGGAGATCTGCTCCATATAGATTTCGGCGCCAGACTGGAGGGATATTGCTCTGACATTCAAAGGCTGGCCTATGTGAGAAAGAAAAACGAGATGACTCCGCCCGCGAAATTGGGGGCGGCTTTTAATAAAGTTCGCGACGTAATTGACGCGACATCCCTGCTCTACAGGCCGGGCGCCAAAGGCTACCGGATTGATGCGGTGGCCAGGAAGATGCTTAAAGAGAACGGTTACGTGGAATATCAGCACGCACTGGGGCATCAGATCGGACGGTCGGTTCATGATGGCGCCGCCATCATCGGTCCCAGATGGAAAAGATACGGTGACACCCCGATGATTCCACTGGAAGAAGGGAATGTTTTTACGGTGGAGCTGGGAATAGAACTGGCGGGGATCGGGTATGTCGGTCTGGAGGAGGATCTGGCGGTTACCAGAGAGGGGGGCAAGTTTCTCTGCCCGCGACAGACCGAATTGATCGTTCTATGAAAAGAATCCTGTCCCTGCTTATACTTGCTGCTCTTTTTTTGCAGTGTGCCCCTCCGGCCGAGAAGGGTAAAGTCCGGGAAGAGGAAAAACAGATTACAATTAGTATCCCCTGCAGTCCTACGGGGCTGGCTATCAAACCCGGCAATAAAAAACTCTTGCTCAAATGGTTTACAAATTGCGCCGAGACGGTCCTGCTCTCAGGGTATAATATCTATCTCTTGCGCGAGCCGCTGGAAAAAAAATACTTCTATGTCAATCCGCCGTCGGATATAGGACCATTCAATGCAACTCCCTATCCCGGCGATACCGACCCGAATGACAGTTTCGAGACCATGGAAATCGACGGCCTTGAAAACGGGGTGGAATATTTTGTCTCGGTGAGGTCGGTGTTTCCCGATGGAAATGTTTCTGCCTCGTCCAATGAAGTAGGCGTTATTTGCCGCCCTGAAGGAGAATTCGTGCTGGCCTTTCGGTATGCCAATCTTAACGATGGTTTTTCTTTCGCCCGAGGAATTTCGGCCAGGGCCGATGCGAGCGCCAATGATATCTACTTCTTCGATAAGGACGGCTATGACTTTATCGCCTCTCCCGACCGTTTGAATGGTTTTTTGCGCAAATCGGGAATTTTCTCTCTGGGGAAAACTAAAGATATATATCAGTACCCGCAATTTCAGATCGATGTTGAACCAGTGGAAAAAATGCCTGTCAGAACCGGTGAAAGCTACCTGATCAAAACAGCCGACGGCAATTATGCCAAAATCCGAATTGAAAATATTTCCGGCGAAAATAAGAACCGGAAGCTGAAGATCAGATATATCTATCAGAATATAAGAAATCTGATCAGATTCTGACCCATCACTTTCGTTTTTTACTTGACTCCCATCTTGCCCGGTGGTTGTTTTATTCTGCCGGGCAGAGAATGCTTTCGTCTGGGCATCGGCCGCGTGACAGAAAAATCCACCGACCTTCTACCCAATGGGAACATCGCCCGAGAATCGTTGGTTTAAAGCAATGAATTCATTAATCCTTTGGAGTAGATTGCCTTAATGAAGGAGATAGAATAGTGAGTGAGCCCAAGATTGCTGCCCGTATCCCGATTCCTTTGGAATTAGAACATGGTACCTATTACTGGTGCCGTTGCGGTCATTCAAAGAACCAGCCTTTTTGTGACGGCTCTCACAAGCAGTTACCCGGATTTACGCCGCTCGAATTCAAAATCGCCGAGAAGAAGAAAAGGTCCTATTGCCAGTGTAAGCGAAGCGGCAACGCCCCTTACTGTGATGGAACACATAAGGCTTTGCCGGAGTAAAATCAAGAAGTAAATCAATTTTTATTTATATGATGAAGGAGGAAATGATGTTTTCCAGAAAGGTTTTAATCACATCGGCGGTTTTTTTTATAATGGCTGCGACGGCCATGGCCGCCGACACCTATAAAATTGATCCCGTGCATTCGTATATCGGTTTTGCTGTCAGGCATTTGGTAATCAGTAATGTCAAAGGTAATTTTACCGATTTCTCGGGAACGATAATTTATGATTCTGTCGACCTGGCCAAGTCGTCGGTCGATGTCACTATTAAGGCGGCCGGCATAAATACCGACAATCCCGACCGCGACAAGCACTTGAAAGGCACGGATTTCTTCGACGTTGAGAAATTTCCCAATATCACTTTCAAAAGCGACCGCATTGAAAAGAAGGGCGAAAGATTCGTGGCGATAGGCAAGCTGATTATGCACGGGGTAACGAAGGAAGTTTCGATTACATTTGATTTTCTGGGAACCGTCAAGGATCCCTGGGGAAATTTTCGCATAGGAATCGAGGGCTCGACATCAGTAAACCGTCGGGATTATGGTATCTCCTGGAATAAGGCTCTGGATAGCGGCGGCTTGGTGGTGGGAGACGAAGTAAAAATCGACCTGAGTGTGGAAGCGGTCAAGCAGCAATAAAACTGTCTCCAGTTGATCGAATAGCATTCCGGCGTCCCATTAAGGTGCGCCGGAGAATGCTTTATTTTTGACAAAAAGACCCACTATCGAAAATCATCCGGACAATTATTCTTGGAATTGATCGCTTCACCTTATATAATTAGCTGTATAAATATTAGTATAATCTGGAAGAATTTTTATTTGCGACTGAGGAGTTGTGTGGCGGCAATGCGATGTCGCGAAGCATTAGTTGCGGCTTTTCTGATAGCCATATCCTGTTGCGGAGCTTTCGCCTCCGACCAGATACGTTGTGCCTATTGCCGAAAGGATATAACCGAGGGATCATACCTCACGATAGACGGCAAATATTATCATCCTGAGCACTTCCTCTGTGCCGGATGCGGCAACCCGATTGGACAAGCGGCATATTTTGTAGAAAACGGTCAGTATTATGACAGTGTCTGCCATGTCGAACTCTTTGCCCCTCTGTGCGCTTACTGTGGCAAGCCAATCGACGGGATTTACGTCACCTATGAGAATGCGAGATATCATGATACATGTTATCGCGAACATGTGGCTCTTCGTTGCAGTCTCTGCGGAGAATTGATTCAGGGAGAATATATTATCGACGATTGGGGCAACAGCTATCATAAATTCCATCAGGGGACTGCTCCCCAGTGTGATTACTGTCTCCGGTTTATTTCCGATTCCCTTTCCATGGGGGGTACGACTTATCCTGACGGCCGCAGGATATGCGGTATTTGCCTGCAATATGCTGTCATGGACGAGTCGGCGGCGAAAGAAATCATGTCACAGATTAAAGCGGTTTTATGGGATAAAGGGATCGAGATTGAAGAGGAAAATATCCCGTTGCTTCTGGTGGATAAAGACAAAATGGCCAAAATTAATGGCCTGAACAAGACTGATGTCACCGGTTATACTTTCTATGAGCGGTCGACCGGCACTCGAATACCAGTGACCACTCGAAAATATAAAATCTATATGCTCGCCGGATTGCCAAGGAGCGTCTATATTCAGGGGATCGCGCATGAGTTGATGCATGTTTGGCTGTATCGAAATGCATCATTGGAAATGGATGACACTTTGCGGGAGGGAAGCTGCAATTATGCCTCCTATCTTGTCCTTCAGCGATATGAGGGGAAAGAAATGGAATACCTGATAAGAAATATGATAAAGGATCCTGACAGAATATATGGTGAGGGTTTCCGCCGGGTAAAGGCCTGGGTCGAGCAGAAAAGTGTTTCCGAATGGCTTGATTATCTTAAACATAACAATCTAATGCCTCAATAACGAATCAACTTTCCCTCTCAAATCTCGCATTGAATAAAAAAGCCTGACGCCTCTCATGAAGCTGTCAGGCCGGTAGAACTGTTGGGATTTACTCAGTGTACCCCAACACGATATCTGTCGAGGTAGCGACTAAGTAACAGTCACCTCACTATGGTATGTTATCAAGACCGGACCACCTCCTTTCTAGCTTATCAATAATATCGGCAGGAAGGCCCCCGGAAACAAGAAAAAAATGCAGATTCTCGCAATCGTGGATATGAATTTGGTACGATTCTAATATTATTCCGCAACAGATTACAATTACCGATGATACTTCTCAAATGCGCGGAATCCGATGCGTGCCAAACGGCAAACCGCAATTATATTAAATATGAAAATCCTCTGTTTTTGATGGTTCCCGGCATCGATGTAAAAGTGGGTCCCGTGGTTCTTAAATTATGAAGACGACATCAATAGTTTCACGGGCGCCTGCCGCCCAAGAGACGGGCCGGCAGGAATATGAGGACCTTCAGCAGCGCCAGCAGACCCCCGACCGTAATGCCGACCAGCCTGAATGGCAGGAGTATCAGCCATACAAAAGGATAAATCACCAGCGCCATAAGAGCCAGCGGCCAGCAAAGCACAAGGAGAATGCACCAGAGGAGAAATTTGATCATTGGTTTCGACCTTCCTTCAATCTATCTTTTCTCTTAATGAAATCAGGAGACCATGTTTCTTCAAATTTTACCGACGCGATTACATTGAAATGGCATCCGGTTTAAACGCGACCCTCATCAAACCGACCATTGACGCCCCTTTATAGTATTCATATATTCAATTAATGTCAACTGAAAACCGGAGAGAAACGATGTCTTATTCAAGAAGGTGGATGCTCTTCATAGGCCTGTTGGGATTGTTCGCATCATTGGGCTGTTCCGGCGATAAAGATACAAATCCCACCGGCCCGGTAAATTCGATACCCAAAGAACCATTAATCGTGATTTTGAATGCTCCGGACCGGGCCATGATGCTTTCGGGCAATAATTATGCCGGCCAGGCCTCGGAACTAATTGGCGTATCCAAATCGTTCAAAGATCTTTTTGCCCCCCCACCCGGATCGGGGAAGATTTCGACCGCCGCGCTTGCCGGGGACGATTCCTCGGTTTACGTCTGGACGGTTGACCAGTTGACCATCAAATTGATTCGCAAAACGACCTCCGATGCCTATAGCTGGGAAGTAATATACGATGGCAGTAAGGCCGGAATACAATATTTTAATTGGACCATCATCAGAGCCGAGCAGATGAAAGACGGAAGTTCCGGCTGGATGGAGCTGCACCGAGAGAACACGACTCAAATTGACCGCTGCTGGGAATGGAGTTCCGACACTCATCGCAATGTGACAGTTAACATGACCTGGGTTGAAGGGCAAAATAATATCAGAGTATCAATGGCTGCCAATTCCAATGGAACCGGACTTCTGGAATATTATGAAAATGGAACTATCCTGCGGAAAGTCTCCTGGGCGGCCGCGGGAGCCTCGGCCTCAGGGATGTGGTACATATATAACAACGGCCAGCTTTCCGCCTCCGGTACATGGATGTATTCGAGCGGTGGCTGAGCAAAAGCTGCGGGTTCGTCTATTCCGGCGCTATTCAATATGGCGGCGGAAGATATTGAGATGAGACTTATGAGACACTTTGATCCCGGCTTTAAATGGCCTTTCGACTGCTCCAGGGCTTAAACACGGAGACAAACAGGGCAAAAACCAGGGTTGTCACCTGCACACTTCCCCAGAGCGTATTCATATGCTTATAGTGATCATATATCGGGTTGGACAGTGCGCCAAGGCCGTGAGCCTCTGATACAGGCGGCATGCCGTTCATCCAATGGCCGAGCCAGAAAGTACCGAAAATGATCCCCCCGATATTTATCACCCATTTGACTGTGATCCAATTGTGCTTGAAGAATCCCCAATTAGTAAAGAGAGAGTAAAGCAGTCCGGTCAATAAACTTCCCAGAGCGCCCGGAATAATGATAAAATCGTCAATGAATTTCATGGAACGGTCAATGCCATATAGCTCTCCGCCGGTAGTGGCATGCATTGCCAACTGCATAAGCGTCAGTGTCAATCCACCGCTCACCCACAGGCAAGCGAAAGTGACATGAAACCCCTTGAGCCATCTTTTTCCCTTGACACCGATCTCTTTCATCAATTAATCCTTATCTATCCAATGGTGCCGGTATTATTTATTGCCGGACGACGACATATCAATTAAGGGGGTCGCCCCATAATGTATTAAGTCAACACCCCGTGTCCGGAGATTATACTCTCGAATCCCGGGGAGGTAATAAAGATCATATCCCTGATTTCGGAATTTCGGCAGGGAATTGCTGTCAAGAAAATACTTATATTCAGTTAGTCCCGACCCCTTCGCAGTGAAACCGGCCTCAATGAGAGGTAGATACCAACCGGCAACCACCACCGATTTTTGTGTAAAGCGATTCGCGCGATCATTTACCTGTTTGGCCATGGACATCTGTTTTAGTCTCCCCTCATGGTCGCGCAAAATAGGCCCGGGGCCGATTCCGGATTTCCCGAAGTCAATAAAGGGAGACAGCAACAATGCTACGCAGAAGAACAGAAATATTCTGCGGTACAGAAAGCGAGCTATCAGGAAGAATAGGAAAGGTAGCGGGGTTATCAGGTACCCCGATTCGTGCGGTAATAAGAAGAACGCCAGGGAATAAATCACAATTGTCAGAATCCAGGCGACAGAGTCTTTTTGAGAAATGGGCTCCGCGATGGCGGTATTTCCGTGTCTTTTATTCCACGTCCATAAACCTGCCGCCAGAGCCAGAATCAGTGCCGTTGCTCCAACCATTCCCCATACCCCCTCCCCCGCAGTAGTTATAATATTCTGAAGTGACGGGTAACTCCCGGCATAGAATGTGAGAAATTTCAATCCATATTTTAAAATCACAGGCAGAAAACAGAGACCGCCAACCAAGAGAGCAGTCAATACAAACCGCAGCAGGGTGCGCCGGTAATTGCGCCCATCGGCCCCGTGCCAGAGCATAACCGCGCCCGGGATCAACATGGCCGCCGAGATTATCCGGCTGCCGATCGCAAGGCCAAGCAATATACCTGCAAGGATCGGCAGTTTCCGTAGAAGACAATATACCGATGCCATGACAAATGCCAGAGCCCAAACATAATCTATGGCGCTGGTGCTGTTGATATAAATCACCGGGACAAATGCCAGTGCAAGCCCGGCAGGAAAATAATCTTTGCCCCCATAGTGCCTAAAACAGAGCATAAAGAAGAGAATGCCGGCCGCGCACATCAGGGCGGAAAGACCGTTCAGAACCTGCGGCCCTGCGTTCCAAATAAGGGAATAGACCAGCTCCTGTAAGGGATACCCGGGGAAACGCGAGGCCGCATATTCGCCGCTGACAGCAATGTTCCTGGCGGTATTGGCGACCCGCCAGGCATCCGCGTCGCCACCATATCCAGCGGACAGAAAAGGGAATCGCGTTATCAGAACAACTATTAATGCTAAAAAGAGTAGAATCAACGGCCGGTTCAGCCACCGCATCTTTTTGTATTTATCAACCGGCATTAGATTCTGTTCCCCTCTTAGAATGTCATTGGACCGCAAATATGAAACCGTGAAGCGTCATTACCGGTTTCCAATTGTGAGGATACTTCTCAGCCCAATAATAGCCTGATTGCGCGGACAGGGGAAGATGGGTCGGAATGGCAATCCCCATAAGGAGAATAATAAGCAGGGATGCCCGGAAATGAATATATGATGCAAGTAATCTATGAATTCTCAAGGAATCGGCACTCCTTTAAGGAGTGATAGATTAAATATTATTATCACCTGCCTAATCTAATTCTCCGCCTGATTTTGTCAAGGCTGATTGTGACTTAAGAATGGGATGGGCATCGGCAAGAAAAAAAGCGAGAGCCTTCTATCGAGGGCTCCCGCCATGTGCGCATTTCTGGATGCGGATGAGGCGACTTTATATGGACACCGGAAACTATTCCTCGAGGATGGCTACTCCCGAGGCGGTTCCGATAAATATCTCCGGGGAATCGGCCCCTTTCGTGCAGGATTTGGTTACATATTCCTCTCCATTGCGATGGAATTCCTCTTCCCTGTCGAATTTGAACGGGGCTTTTATCCGCCCATGATTAACCTGGGCGGTAAATTCAAAATAACCGGAGATAGGATTTCCGTTATAGTTGAGGACAGCCTTTCCGGAAGCCGAGGATATATTCAACTCCGCCGACGGACTCGCGGCCAGTTTCACCTCGACATCGCCGGAAGCGGCGCCGAAAGAGCACCTTTGGGTGACCTTGATATCGGTTCCGAATATCGAGCCGCTGGCGCTCCCGACTTTGAGGCGCCCCTCCATCTCACGTACCTCGATATCCCCTGAAGCGGTCGCCAGTTTGACATTCCCGCTCAGCCGGGAAGCGACGATGTTGCCACTCGCCAGACTGACACTTATTTGCCCGGAGCAATTGCTAATATCCACCGAGCCGCTGGCCGTGGCAATATCCAATTCTCCTTTGCCGTTGGAGATCAGGATATCACCCGAGGCAGTACTAACGGAGATATCGTTGTTCAGTCCCGAGACTTCGAGATCCCCGGAAGCGGAGGAGAAACTGATGTCGGTTTTTTCGGGGACAATTATGGTCCAGGTGGCGCTTCCGCTGTTGGAGCCATGAATGATCTCCTCAACGACCAACCTGTTCCCCTTCTCGGAAAATTCCGGCTCAAACGAGTCCTCGGGATCATAGGAGGCGCTGACGGCGACCTCAATTTTGTCGGTCAGTCCTTTTTTCACGATGCAGTCACCGCTGACGGTTTTGATTTCGACCAGAGATTTTGCCTCAAAGGTCTTTTCTATATTGAAGTGGTCATGGGCGGAAGTTGCCACGGAAATAAAGGCAAAGGCGCAGAGAGCGCAGAAGGCTGCTTTAATTGGATTTCTCATTTTTCTCCTCCTCAATGAATTTTCCACTCATTCGATAGAATGATAATTATTCTGAACCATTATTTTGTAATACGTGGCATTCAGGGAGAAGTTTCTTTCGGATAATTGTATGATGGTCTTATATATATGAAAACGTCGATACTGTAATAATTACGACTGCTAAGACTATTCGTCAGGAGAGGTGCCTGAAGGAGCGGTGAAAAGATGAAATATCGTTATGGCATTTTGGGGGGATGGCCGGTTATCAGAAATGTCAGAACAGCGTATATTATTCCCCCGAAGATGCCTCCGAAATTGCCAAGGAAGTGAATAATAACGGCCGGTAAGAGACTTTGAGAACGCGCCCGTACATGGCCGGCCAGAAGACCGAGAAAAAAAGTAAAGAAAATTATGATAATAATAGTTGCTATATCGGCCCCGGAGAAAGCCACTACGATATGCATGGAGCCGAACATTAAGGCGCTGATCAAAGTCGGGAGATTTATGGTTCCGAATGGCACTTTGATATTTTTGTCATTGTAAGGCGCGAGATGCCCTTGTATTAAACCGCGGGTGAAGACCTCCTCACAGATGCTGGCGACAAACCAGGTATAGAATATGATCTGCGGGATGGAAAGCTGTTTGGTCAGGGGCAAACCACCGGCGCCGGAAAAAGCGATGGTCAGGGTGGAGATAATGCCGAGCGCCAGGGCGGCGAGTCCTGCCGGCATCCAGTGTTTCGCCATGAATTCTCTGGGCCATCGGAAACCATATTCGGCGAATTTCCCCTTGCTGAAAACGGCGATTAAAAGAAGCGAGAGCACAAGAAGGGATAATTGAATCGTGAGGACTTTGTGTATCCCGAGCGGGATCCTGGCAAGCAGATTGGCAGCAATGAAAATAGCAACGCCAATGGGTATTATTATTAGAGATCGTGTAGGGTTTGCTGAAGTTATTATCTTTTCGTTTTGCTTGTTATCATTCATAAATGAATCTGCGTTTAGGGTTTTCTGATTATGATGTCGAAACCACGGGGGTTTCGACAATTTTTATTTATGTCATAATGATATTGTCAGAAGCTACTTTGGAATGAGAGTCAATCCCCTGGCTACCCAACGATACTCACTTCTAACATAAGAACCAGAACGATTTCTCCTTATGACTGCTTGATGAGGTGTAAGGCACTCCACAACAGGCTGAGGATCGCCGTTCCCTTTAAAATTAATTATCTCGAATGACGGTACTTCGGCAAATGGGACCTCAAACTCAACTACGGCCGGTCCATTCTGTAATATGGAAAAGTCGCCCTTCTGGATACCAACCTCCTGTTCCCCAAATGATATGCCGGGATAACGATATTTTCTAATCTTTGAAGCAACATTTTGCTCAAATTTGGTATTTGGAACAAAAAGTACATATATGGAAACGGCAAGCGAAATGCCAAATAGAAAGATCATGATCCAAAAATCCTGCGGCCCTTTTAAAGTCACGTACAGACCTCCCATGGATGCGGCACCAGCGAAAAGACTAAATATTGTAATGAATTTGGTCATAGCGTTACCTCATTTATCTAAGAGTCTTCATAAGACCGGATAGGTCACCCATTAAGTCCATTCGATCTATTCAATCCCGGCATCCAATTTCATCCACCAAATTGATCCACTACAGTCCATTGTGCTCTCTTGAAGTATAGAACCATTAATTACTGCTTTAGATATTTCAGAAACCGGCGACCGTAGTCTGTCAGCCCGGAACGCAAATCTTCAGCTCCGTGCGGCGTCAGCATCATATTGGGATCAGCCAGCATGGCCAGACGCAAATCCTTCAACTGGGAAAGTAGTTCAACAATCTTTTCTCTGGGTATATTGGGCAGTCTTCTTTGCAAAGTCTGGCCGATGGAACCTGTAATGCCCGGTGGATTTGGGTCTGGCGTCTGTATAATCACTTTCATCAACGCTATATGTGCATCCTGGAGTTGTTCTAATATATGGATAAATCGCCTTTGTTCATCGTAAGACTCACCCGGCGATTTAATTGCCTCCTCTAAAAAGGATCTGAAAATCTGTCTTTTCTGCTCATTACGTTCTTCAGCTACTTTATGCAAAGTGGTCTCTAATAGCTCCTCGAATTCGTCAGTTTTAACATACTCCTCAGTGACAGTCGATTTGAATTCTTTCAGATCACTTGCCAAACCAAGCAAAAATTCCCTGATTCGAGCTAATTTG
Source organism: Candidatus Zixiibacteriota bacterium (assembly GCA_026397505.1). Lineage (NCBI taxonomy): Bacteria > Pseudomonadati > Candidatus Zixiibacteriota > Candidatus Zixiibacteriota bacterium. The sequence goes on along the minus strand of JAPLUR010000123.1, from coordinate 459 downwards.
CGTTTTGTAAGTGCACCACTAATGATATTGCTGACAGGGCCACCGATGTAAGGCACTGCACTTGAAATGAACGAAATAATTTCTAGAGCCTCATCACCTGATTCTTCTGCCGGTATGATTTGATCATTATTAACCATTTCTTAATCCCTTATCGTGTCTTATAGGTCGTAGACGCTGGCGGTTCCGACGCTTTTCTTCATTTTGTTACTGTAATACTCCCGCCATCCACGTAATAATAAGAGCCGTAATCGCGGCCATCAATATAGACGGTAATATCGCCTTTTTCATAACCATCGAAATAAGCTGAGCCGTCTGAATCGGTATATTCCTCGGATGACATGCCGCGGGTCAATCCTTTAAATGACAGTCTTACCCGCACACCCTTCAAACCCTTTTGATCATCGTTGACCACGCGAACTTCAAATGATGCCATCGTAACCTCCTTTTTTAAAAACATCC